>JAAYUW010000028.1 GCA_012517545.1 Exilispira sp. | reverse complement strand
AATGCAATTGTAATAATTAAATTAAGTTAAAAAGATTCAATTTCTCTATTGAAATTAATATTTTTTATGTTTTTAATAATATTATGAGCTAAAAATTAACTTAAGGAAATCAAGATGTATAGAAGATATGTTTTGAAAAGGCTCATCAATGCTGTTATCATGTATGCAATCATTTTGATAGCAATATCAGCTATTTTTAACTTTAGCGCAGAAAAAACTATCAGACAGGATATAAACGAACAGATTAAGGCTGAATCTTTAAGAGTTTTAAAATCTGGAACTATGAAAGCCTCACAGATAGAAGAATGGAAACTAAAAAGGCAGATAGAACTGGAACATAGAAATTGGCTTGATAGACCCTTTGTCGCCAAGGTTTTTTACAGAGCCTACAAAGCCTTTACATTTCAGTATGGGAACTCGATGTCTATCCGTTCATCAAAAGGTGATAGATCTGTCTGGAAGATTTTACTTGAAGTCATACCCAGATCAATAATGCTTTATACCACACAATTTGTAATAGTTACAATAATTGCTGTAGCAATTGGACTTAAGATGGCGAGAAAACCTGGTGGTTTTTTAGATAGAAGTGTAAGCTTCCTTGCTTTAGCCTTCCAGGGCTTACCCATCTGGTGGGTAGGTATGGTTTTCCTTTTTTTATTTGCCTATACTTTAAAGATTGTTCCCTCTGGTGGTTTATCATCCTTACCAAAACCCCCGGGATTTTTAGGCTTTCTTGATCTACTATGGCACATTGCCTTACCTCTATTTACCCTTGTTTTTGTTGGAATCTGGGGTTCAGCGTATTATATAAGACAGATTGTTCTTGGAACGATGAATGAAGATTTTATAATGGCTGCAAGGGCAAGAGGCCTTTCTGAGCAAAAAATACTATATAAACACACCTTACGATCTGCGGCTCCTCCAATAGTTACTCAAGTTTTGCTTGGCTTTTTAGTATCTCTTACAGGTGGAATGATTATATTTGAAGGTATTTTTAGTTTCCCGGGACTTGGTAAACTTTACTATGTTGCCCTTCAGCAAAATGATCTGGCTGTTGTCATGGGAGATACCTCAATAAGTATATTTTTATTCATGTCTGGACTTGTTATTCTTGATTTTATATACGGACTTCTTGATCCTCGTATCAAAGTTGGAGGAAAAGCATGAAAATAAAAGATTCATTTTCTGGACTGATAGAATTTTTTAAAGAATTTTCAAAGGTAAAAAGTGGTCTTATAGGTATTTTCATAATTCTTATCTTTCTTATTTTAATGATACTTGAACCTGTGATTTTACCATATAAAGAAACTAATGAAAAGTGGCGAGATATCTCATACTGGCAGGATAACCCTTCAAATGCGGCACCTGTATGGACTCAATTATTTTCAAAGGAAAAGAAACCACCTACTAAATTTATATATAAATATGAACAATCGACAGGTGAATCTTCTGGATTAACTACCATAAATTATACATTTGATTATAAATTCAAATACACAGAAGCTCCTCAAAATCTTATAGTTCATGCAAAGATCAATGGATATGTTGGTTATCAGATATTTTTTGAAAGACCTGATGGTATAAGTTTTGAAATTTATCGATCAGCACAAAATTTTGCTGATGAAGCTATTCGCTTCACAGCCGATACAGATTCCAGAAGTGTAACATATGATTTTGCAAAAAAATATGAAACAGAAGACACACTTTTATATGTTGATCCAAAAGATGTAAATGTTCTGCAAGTCCTATTTTCTAAAACTGAAAATGGACCCATCTCTCATCCAGAACCTTTACATGGGGATTACAAAATTCATATAAAAGTAACTTATCTCGATCCTTCTGCTACTTTCGATGAGCCATATATGGTATTGACTGGTAGAGTTTCTGGTCTTTTAGGAACTGACAATGCTAAAAGAGATCTTTTCTCTGGAATAATTGCAGGTATAAAATGGGCTTTTTTAATAGGAATGCTTGTTGCTGTTATATCTGTTTTTGTCGGTTTATTCTGGGGAGTCACAAGCACATACTTTGGTGGAGCCATTGATGAAGTTATGAACCGAATTTATGAGTTTTTTATAAATTTACCCATGCTTCCTATTTTAATCTCAATTTCAGCTGTTTTTAAGATCAGAATGGCTATTTTAATACCTTTACTTTGTCTTTTCAGCTGGGCTGGCTCAGTAAGAACCGTTAGAGCGATCAGCTTACAGCTTAAAGAAGAAGTTTTTATAGAAGCATCAAAAGCACTGGGAGCCAATCACTGGCGTATAATTTTTGTACATATTATGCCCCTTATTTTACCTCTAACATTTGCAAGTATAGCTTTTGCTGTTCCTGGAGCTATTTTAACCGAAGCAAGCTTGAGCATGCTTGGTCTTGGTGATCCTACAATAGTAACATGGGGACAGATATTACGTGATGCTGAATCAGGTGGTGCTTTTATCAACGGATTATGGTGGTGGATAATCCCTCCTGGACTTATAATGGCTTTATTATCCAGTAGCTTTGTGTTTGTTGGTTGGGCTATGGATAAAATATTACATCCAAAACTTCGAACTCGATAATTTAAGTATTTATTACTATAAAATGAAATTTAAAGGTATATCTATGGAAAAAGCATTGGTTATATCAAATTTGAAATTATATTATTATACATCTGCCGGAGTTGTAAAAGCAGTTGATGATATATCATTTCATCTTGAAAAAGGTGAAACGCTTGGCCTTGTTGGGGAATCTGGTTGTGGAAAAACAACAACTGGTTTTGCTATTTTAGGAATGCCCACACCTCCTGGAAAAATTGCTGGTGGAAAAGTCATAATAGATGATGAAGATATCACAACATTTTCAGAAACAGAACTTAGAAAAAAAATAAGATGGAAAAAGATCTCTATGGTCTTTCAAGGAGCAATGAATTGCCTTACTCCAGTATATACAGTTGGCAATCTTATGATGGAAACTTACCTGGAACATAGAAAAGAAGCTTCAAATGAAGAAGCATATGAAAGAATCATAAAATACCTTAATCTTGTTGGATTATCAGATGATATATACAAAAGATACCCTCATGAACTTTCTGGAGGGATGAAACAACGTGTAGTTATTGCCACAGCTTTGTTTCTTGAACCTCAAATCGTCATACTTGATGAGCCCACAACTGGTCTTGATGTAGTTGTTCAAGCTCAAATACTCAATCTTATTAAGGAACTTAAGCAAAAATTATCCATCTCCTCGTTATTCATAACTCATGATCTTGCTACAGAAGCCGAAATAGCCGATAGAATATGTGTAATGTATGCTGGTAAAATAATGGAGATTGGAACAAACGAGCAGATATATGGAAGAGAAAAACTACATCCTTATACAGAAAAACTTCTTGGTGCTACTCCCCTTCTCCATAAAAAAGTTAATGAACTTTATTTTATTCCAGGAGTTCCACCTGATCTTATCAATCCTCCAAAAGGTTGTATGTTTTATGATAGATGCCACGTCAGGATGGACATCTGTAAAGAGGAAGGACCTTCTATTAAAGAGATTGAACCAGGACATTCAATAGCTTGCTGGAGGTACAAATAATGGAAAAAAATAATGACTTTTTATTAGAGGTTAAAAATCTTAAAAAATGGTTTCCAACTCAGCATGGTCTATCAGCCTTATTTTTGAAAGAAAAAACTTATGTTAGAGCCGTCGATGGGATAAGCTTTTCAGTTAAAAGAGGAGAGACCTTTTGTATAATTGGAGAATCCGGAAGTGGAAAAACAACCACAGGGAAGATGATAATGCGATTATTGGAACCAACGGATGGAGATATAATTTTTAATGGTAAAAATGTTTCTCATATTAAAGGAGATGAATTAAAAGAATACCGACGAAATGTTCAAATGATATTTCAGGATCCTTATGCATCGATGAATCCACGTTTTAAAATCAAACAAGTTCTTGCTGAACCTCTTGTTATTCATAAAATCGGGGATTCTAAAAAATATCGAGATGAAAACTCAAAGAAACTTCTGGAGAGCGTTAAAGTGACTCCAGCTGAAGAATTTATGGACAGATTTCCTCATATGCTTTCAGGAGGGCAAAGACAGAGAGTATCCATCGCCCGCGGAGTTAGTCTTTCTCCGGCACTTATAGTTGCCGATGAACCTGTATCGATGATAGATCTATCTACTCGAGCGGAAATACTTGCAATGATGAAAAGTTTAAAGAGAGATTTTGGATTAACCTATATCTATATAACGCATGATCTTTCTACTGCACGATACTTTGCAGATACCATAGCTGTTATGTACCTTGGTAAAATAGTTGAAATAGGTAATGCTGATGATATAGTGGATAACCCCATTCATCCATACACAAGAGTTTTAATAAATGCTGTTTGTGAACCACTGCCGGGGAAAGTCAAGAAAATGAAGGAAATCAATATAAAAGGAGAAATCCCAAGTGCTGCAAAAATCCCACCAGGTTGCAGATTCCATACAAGATGTGTTTTTGCTGATGAGGATTGTAAAACTTTCCCTGAACCTGACCTTATGGATATTGGAAACGGTCATTACCATTCATGTAGAAGATCAGATGATCTTCCAAAATTTAAATTTTAAGATGAAAGGCTGGGATACCCGGCCTTTTTTAGTTTTCATAGATATCCTTCTGTTTATGTGTTTACGAAGAACCTTTCTTGTTTATTAGCATATTTTTAATTGAAGTAATTTCATCTGTTGTTATCGTTATATCAACAGTTTTATCATAATTTTGAATATCTTCTTCAGGTATTTCATCTATAAATCTTGAAGGAAAACAATCAAACTTTTTACCAAATTTTGATCTATTATTACAGTATGAGATAAAAAGATGCATTTTGCTTCTTGTCATTGCAACATAAAATAATCTTCTCTCTTCTTCAAATTCTTCCTCACTTACTATCTTTTGTGATGGTATAATTCCTTCTTCTGCTGCAACTATAAAAACAACTTTAAATTCCAGACCTTTAGCAGAATGTATTGTCATAAGATTTATGCAATCTTCTTCCTGTTCTTGTTGGTCTGAAGACATAAGTAATCTTATCCTTGAAGCAATATCATAAATGTTTGCAGATTCTTGATTTTGATAATTGTATAAAGAAGATATAAAACTTTCTATATAACCAATTTTTTTTTCAAAATTTTTATCATCATTCTGATTTTTGATATAATCTAAATAATTTATTTCACTTATCAGCTCATTAAAAGTTGAAGCAAAATTTTGATTTGATAAAAACTTTTTTTGATAATCTGTTATAAGTCTATAAAATCCCCTTATACTATCCTTTTCTGAATTTGTAAAATAATTATCAAATAGAGAAAATGATTTAGCCTGATTGTCAAACAAAGATTGCATAACTTCAAAGATATGTATCTCATATTCCAAAGATGCTTTGATAAGTTTTTCTACACATTTTGAACCTATACCTCTTCTGGGAGTGTTTATTACTCGTATTAAAGAAACCTCATCGAAAGGATTCAATATCGTAAAAAGGTAGCTACTGATATCCCTGATTTCCTCACGAGCATAAAAATTATATCCACCCCACACTTTATGTCTCACATCTTTAATTATAAATAACTCTTCAAATGCTCTTGATAGATGATTGTTTCTATAAAGTATGGCAATATCTTTATATCTTATTCCATCTTTGAATAAAAGATTATTTATATTTTCATAGACAAACATTGCCTCCTCTTCAGACGACTGAGCCTCAAAAACTGTTATTTTACTCCCACCAGGAATATTTGTCTTCATAATTTTATCTTTTCTAACCTTATTATGCTTAATTACGGCATGAGCCGCATGAAGAATTACTTCTGAGCTTCTATAATTTTTTTCAAGATTGATAATTTTGCAATCCTTAAAATCTTTTTCAAACCTGAGTATATTTTTTACCGTGGAACCTCGAAAAGAGTATATACCCTGGTCATCATCACCGACAACAGTTATATTCCTGTTTTTTCCAAGTAATTCTAATATCAAATTATACTGAACGACATTTGTGTCCTGATATTCATCGACCAGAAGATATTGAACGTTGGAAGTAATATCTAAAGCCGCACTTTTGAATTCATCCTCATTACGAGTCAATATCTCAAGAAGATTTAAAAGCAAATCATCAAAATCCATTATATTATGGCTTTTACAATAATTAATATAATTACTATAAAGTTTACCATGCATCTCATCTTTAAAAAATCCATCATAAATATCGAAAGCGTATGAATCATCAGTGATAGTTGAATTTTTCCTGTATGAAAAAGCTGAAGCTATGATTTTTGGATCCACATCAAGGTTCATCTCTTTTAAAAGTTTTTTGATGACCATTTCACTATCATTTGCATCATAGATAGAAAAATTTGGCTTGTAGCCTAATATGGCAGCATATTTTCGTAAAAGCCTGACAGCAAATGAATGAAATGTAGAAGTAATAACATATTTACCTTTTTCTGGTAAAAGCAGTTGAACTCTTTCCTTCATCTCTTCAGCTGCCTTATTAGTAAAAGTCAGAGCGACGATCTTAGAGGGAGTTATTTTATATTTATCAATAAGATAGGCTATTTTATATGTTATTACCTTTGTTTTTCCTGAGCCAGCTGGTGCTATAATAAGTAATGGCTCTCCAAAAAAAGTTACTGCATCTCTTTGTTCTTTATTAAGCTCTTTTTCTAATAAATCATATAAATTAAATTGTCCCACAGATCTTCCTGCACTCAAAATATATTTTTCGACATTTCAAAGGATAAGAACAATATTAAAAGTTATTTTAATTCTATTTTATTATGCCAGTTTCAACTTTTTAGCAAAGAGTTAGGAAAGATTTAAATCTCAAAATTAATTTGCTAAAATTTACTGAAATTGATTGAAAATATCATTAGATTTATAAAAATGTTTTTCAGTTAATATGTGTCTTTGATAATTAAAGAAATAAACCTTTCATATAAAATCATCCACAACTTAAAGATACATAAAAAAGATAAATTTTAAAGCATAATAATAGAATATTATTGAAAAATAGTTGATCTTTAAGACAAAAACATTAAAAAAAACATAATAATACAAGATAAATGAAAGTCATACAAATCTTAAATTAAAATACTATAGTTAAAATACTATGTTTATTTCATTTGTCTTTTGAATATTCTGTCGGTCAGCTTCTGAAAGGTCCGCTGTTGTATACTCAGGAACCATAATATTTGGTAGATAGACTATGATTCGAAAAACCTTTTTGTTTATAAGTGTTACATGCAAAAAAGAATAAGGGACATTCTGGTCAACTTTAATAAAAACCTGTTCATTTATAAACTTTATAGGCACATAAAGAATCTTAGGATATCCTGTATACGAATAATAGACTATCTTTGCTCCATAGCTGGAAAGCTGACACACCTTTAACCTGAAAATAAAATTTTCCACTACATCATTTTGTTTATAAGTAGTAGTTTGAGCAAATCCTGAAACGGTGAAAATGAGTAATAGAATAAGGATAAATAATATGTTTTTTTTCATTTATCCACCCCTTTATAATAATTTATATCTCATTCATATGTAAAAATTGTAGCATAATAGGCTAAACATAAAATCTAATAGAATTATTTATATCTATAAAAATGCTACCATTATTACTATCATAAATATTACCATCAAATCATTTATAGATTTTTTCACTCTTAAAAAAGCATAATTTACATTATGGTCAATCTTTCAATAATATTTTGAAATAACAATACTAAATTTCTTTTCACTTATTATACTTTCGGAAAATTAAAGGTCAATATTGAAGATTTTTTTTATTTTATATATTTTTATTTTGTTATCTTGACAATTTATATTTAATGAATATTTTAAAAAGGCGTAAAGTATTAATATTGTTAAGTTTCACCTACAGGAAAATTTAATTTAAATAAATTATTTTAGTATCCTTAATCAAGGTTTTCTTTTTTTCAATTAGTAGATGCAAATACCGAAAATCTGAAATTCGAGGAATATAAAAAGTCTATACTACCTTTAAAAAAAGAAGTATTCTTTTCATTTTTTAAGAGAGTGAATGAAAAATAAAGTTTCTGTGAAGTTTTTGTCAAGTTTACAGCACTTTCTTAATTAAAAGTGAAATTATATTATAAAATTTAGAAAGAGAGAGAAAAAAATGGATACAAATCAATTTATTTCAGTTACTTCTACAATAGATAAGCTCATGAAGGAAAATATGATCAATGAAGCCATTGTCATAGCTGAGAATGAACTGCAGAAAACAAAAGAAAATCCTATTCTATATTCTTTACTTGGGGAGCTTTATGAGAAAGTTGATATTGATAAATCTATCGAATATTTTAAAAAGGGACTCGAACGTTTTCCCGACAATCTCTATCTTTTGATAGGTTTAGGATTCGTTTATTATAATAAAGACTACTTTATTGAGGCACTTAACTATTTTAAACAGGCCTGGTTTAATGATCCATTAAATATCAAACTTATTACAGCTATAGGAAATGCACTACGAAACCTTAAAGACTTTCAAAAAGCTGAAAAATTTTATAGACTGGCCATTGCTCTTGAACAAAAAAATGTTTTTGCTCTATTTGGCCTTGCAGATTGTTATAGAGGCATGAATCAACATGCTAATGCTCTTGAAATATGGATAAAACTTGCTGAAATTGAACCTGAAAATAAAATATTTTTAACAAGAATTGGTGATGCTTATCGAATGCTTAAAGAGTATGAAAATGCACTTATTTACTATAATAAGGCTCTTGATTTAAACTATGATTTCTATGCTGAGCTTGGGAAGGCATTAACCTATGAACAAATGGGTCAGATAGAACAGAGCCAGGCAATTTTTGAATCAATTGAAAATAGAGAAGAAAATAATTCAAGATATTCTTATGAATATATCAAATTTCTTTTAAGAAATAACCTGAAAGATAAAGCAAAAGAAGTTTATCAAGAATCTTTGAAAAGATTCCCTGACAATAGATATATTCTTTCACTTTCTCTATAATCATATTATTCATGCTTCGCAAATGGTTTAATATCTGGAAATCTTTATTGACTCACAATTGTTCTTTTTTATTCATACAGTCAAAATCTAAAGTCTATGAATAAGATCAATAATCTCAAAAGACAAAAAAATAAAGAACTGTCGAAAACCAATATCTATCAAAAAAATTATTTCAATTGTATTTAAAAATACTATTGTCCCCAATAGTATTTTTTTGAAAATCTTGATCTATTTCTTATGTTTTTATTAGTAAGTTCAGTTTGAGGATCATCAAGGATTACTGAGATTAGTGATATAGAAAACATCATTACACCAAAAAGATAGTATAATATTTGAAATATCAATTTATTTTTTATTTTAAAATTTTCTTGCTTTGTATTCTCTTTATTAAAGATTATGAATTTTTCATTTTTTTCCTTCAAATTTGCAATATATTTTAAAGATTCATAGTTTTCATTATCAATTTCAGCAATAATTTTATTAATACTTTCGTTTTCTTCTTGAAGTTGACTTAGAGTATTTGTTTTATTTATAATTTGTTCATATCTAACAATTATTTTTGGAACTGGTATTATCAAAAAATAGAAAACAGCCATAAATACTATAAAAAAAATAAAAATTATTTTGCTGGGTGACATCATATTTATTTATCGGAAGGCATAATAAGAATATTTATGATATTTAAGAAAATTGATTTTCAATTCTCCTGACTGATTATAGGATATACTCCAATCGAAAATCTGGCAATGAACTTCATAACAAAAAAGTCAAAAGTCAGAGAATAAACTTGATAATATATTTACAAAAAGTAGGAAACATATTTAAAAGATACAATAGGTAATTTATGAAGCTCAAAATTTCAGGCAATAAATAAAAAGATTATGCACCTTGCTTAAAAAAAATTATTTTTCCTGAAGTTTATCGATTACTTTTTTGCAAAAATAAGAGATTATAGAATGAGCTATAGAAACATTGAGGCTTTCAACCTGATCATTTTGATCAATTACAATAAAAGAATCACAAAAATCAGAAATGCTTTTTGAGATACCCATACCTTCATTTCCAAAAATTATCAAACCAGGAATATTTCTTAACAAAAATTTCTCATCTGGCAAAGATGATTTACCTTCTTTTTTTGAAGTACCAATTATTTTTATATTATTAGCTTTCAACAAAGAAAAAAAAGACTCATACTCATCATTTTTAATAAGAAAAATATTATCTAGTTGTAGTATAGCTCCAGCACTACTTCGAATAACTTTTGGTGAAAATGGATCTACGCTATCTGCAAAAAGGAAGATATTCTTAAAATAAAAGGCAACTGATGTTCTTATTATTGTGCCCAGATTACCAGGATCTTGAAGGTTTTCGAATCCCATCAGAAAACTTTTTTCTTTTACATCTTTTACATTAAATTCATCGATAGTTTTAATATTATTTTTAACATAAAAAATTGTTACACAATTATACGCAGTTTTTGTTGTTGACATCCTTTGTAATAATGATTCATCAACAATGTAAATCGAAATTTCATCATCGATAGAATGCAAAAAAATTTTGGATTTTTCATAAAAAATTTTTGTTAGTAAAATGCTATGAATTTTAATTTTATTTTTTAAAAGCTCATTTAATATATTTTCTCCTTCAGCAAATGCAAGGCCACTTCTTTTTCTTTCAACAGGATCTTTTAATGAATTCAAAAATTTGACTATTTTTGGTGATATTTCTTTCACTTTAAATCCTTAAAATCTATAACTGCTAATTAATATTTAAATTAAATAACATCATAAACATTTTGCATAAAAAATAAGTACTTACAATAGACAACAAAAATGTAAATAACCAGGAAATTGTTAGTTGTATCAGTAGTTTTGAATTAAATATTTCAAAACCTTTACTGTAACCTATTCCAAGAAGACTCCCGGCAAGTGTATAAACCGTTGATACCCTGTAACCAAAACCACTTGTTAATATTATAACCAGAGATGAAGCAAGATAAATACAAAATCCCCTTATAGGTGATATCTTCAAATTTTCGATCTTTATCTTTGAAAATCTTTTTCTTCCCAGAAGCATAATCCCCGATGACAATGCGATACTCCCGGCAAGTAAAAGAATAGCAATACAGGTTTCAAGCGTTTGAATTTGATAATCTTTTAAATTTAAGTTAAATATTTTTCCTCTATTAAGAATATAAATATAAATGAATAAAGATGCCAGACTGATAGCATTTCCTGTGTCATTAGCACCATGTGCAAAAGAAATAAAGGGAAGTAAAATTTTTTGCATTGGTTTGAAAAGATTTTCAATACCTTCATATTCTTCAATAATTCCTTCAATAGAAACTTGCTTTGAATCTTGATAATATAATTGCTTAAATCTATCAGAGCTGTTTTTTATTCTTTTCCCATTTTTAATAAATAAATAAACCATCAAGATGATTATTGAAAATAATGTTAATGTAATAACAATTCTGGAACTAAAATCCAGTTTGTTTATTATCTTTAAACAAAAAAAGAAAATAACAATAAGGAAAAATAAAAATAAAAATGGAAAAGATTGAGGATTTTTCTTTTTAAATATAAAAAATTTTATAGACTGGTAAAATAAGAAACCTGCAACAAGTCCTAATATTGGTGTTAAAATCCAGATAAGAGCAATCTTTAAAATAGCTGGATAAAATAGCTTGAATTTGAATAGATAACCTATGCCGATAATCCCACCGATCATTGTATGACTCGTTGATATAGGAAATGGAATAAATTGTGATGCTAAAAGAAAAACAAAAACAACAATGAGTATGGAAATAATACTTATGAAAAGAAGATCTATATTATTATATAAAGGAGTTAGATCTACAATCCTGTTTATTATTGTATTGGCTACTATTGACCCTAAAAAAATTGCACCCAATATTTCACCTATGATCATCAACCAGAAGTTTGAGTTCAGTTTATCAGTTTTATCATTATTTTGTATCGAAGGTTGAACAATTACAGGACTATCATTTGCACCTATAAAAAAACAAATCAATAATGTTATAAGTATTATTAAAGCAATAATCTGCATACAACTATTCTTTATTTTAAAAAATCAAGTATTTTATCAGCTAATCTCGCTATCATATTTGGTATTTTGGATAAAATGATAACAAGATTATTAAAATGAATTATATCAATCGCATTAAGTTCATTTTTTCTTGAAAAAGCCCATTTACCTAACTTTAAAGATATAAGATCTATTTTATGTTCAATATCTGATAGATTATTTATTATTTCAATTTGCTTTTCAATGATTTTTTTAGAATATGAGAGATAGAATGTCTTTTCAAGATTAGATATCAATATGTAATATTCATCTATCGATTTTATCACTTCATCTACCAGCTCAAAAAGAAGAGTTTTGATATCTTCAGTGATAGAAATTTCAAGTAAATTCAAAGAGATCAGTTTACCAAAATCTTCTAAGCTATCGATTACATTATCCTGTATATGTATAAACTCCAATAAGTCTTCCCTTTCAAAGGAAAGTTTTAAAGCCTTTCTCAGCAAATCTCTAAATTCATTTTTTATTCCATCTGCTTTTCTTTCTATTGATGATAAACTTTCTATTAAATCATCATCATCAATCCTATCCAGGTAATTATTTAATGCTTTTTTTATATATTTTGAAGCTTCAATAAGATAAGAAGCATGCTGTTCAATAAGTGAAATTATTGTTTTTTCAGGCAAAATTCTCTGAAATATCGTACTATATTTTCTCATATTGAATTATTCTTCCTTAAAATACTAAAATACAATTATTTTTATTTCGCAAAATCATAAAAAGATTCTGTTTTATGGTAAAATTGCGAAATCTTTTTAACAATACATTTTAAATGTCAAAAGTCGAAAGTCTATAATTCTTCAATAATTCTTTAATAAATCTTGATTTTTTAATAAGCAGAGAAAATTTATCTTAACTACAAACAGAAAAGTTCATTCTATTTCTCTACTGAATAAATATAATGAATAAATCATTTTTTATAATTAAAAAATCAATGATTAAAGCAAAGCAAATATTTTAAGCATTGCAAAAGTGGCTGCAAATATGTCTGCTGCACCACCAGATGATATATCTTCCTTTATGCATAAATTATTCAATTGCTCTAAATGTTTTAGCATGGAATTAATATTCTCTGAGTTTAATGCTTTCTCTGTAAGATCTTTATATTCGTTTAGTACCCTTTCCCCTTTTTTACCAAGTATATTTGTATCCTTAATATTAAAAGAGATGAAGGCAAATAACTTTAAAAAAATGTACTTCTTTATCTCAAAGGAATGAGTATTGTATGAGAATGAATCTATTGAAAATTTCTCTTTTAATCTTAAAAAGAAATTTATTGCATCAAATATTATTGGATAACCTTTACCAGCTTCTTCAAGAACCCCCCGGTATCTATATTCCCTGTAAACTTTTGCTCCATATGTGTCTTCAGGGAGATCTGCAGAATTTATCTTGTAAGATGTTAGGATTTGACCTACTCTTTGAACTATATATGAATATGTTTTTATATATGAATATCTTTTT
>JAAYUW010000027.1 GCA_012517545.1 Exilispira sp. | reverse complement strand
ATTTAAACAATTTTCTATTGATAAAAAATATATCGGCAAGATCAATTAGTTCATTTAAGGAATCAGCATCATCCATTGTTATATTTTTTAGCTTAAAAAAATAATATGAGATATTTTCCATAAAATCGTCGAAAGTACTTTTTTTAGAGTTGCCGATGAAGGATTTTTCATCTATTTCGATAATTCTGTATATAAAAGGAGACATGAATCGGAGAAGAATGAATTTAAGCTTATCAAAGGCAATTTTAGGTTCTATAATTGTATTCTGGTATGATTTAAGCTGGCTGCAAAGAAAATCAAGCTCATCGAAGGGAAGATTCTTTGAAAGAAAACAAACTTCAGGTTGAAAAAAAATATCGATACAATCGTTCAATCCCAGAATATTTTTAATAAGATGAAATGCGGTTATTCTCTTGCCAACACCTGCAGGTCCTATTAAAAGTATCGCTGGTATTCTTATATTTCCACTATGGCTGCAAAGCTCAATGATATTCTGTTTATTTTCTGAAAAAAGATTATAAATCATGGTCCTTCCGGTCAATGTTTACTTTTAACATTAAAGAAATGGACAGGTATGGCATGGTATATACATTCTTTTTCATCCTAATTTATTACAATCCTTCAAAGAAATTTAGTGCAATTGTGGCCAGCTCTTCTTCAGCTTCTTTTTTAGAGTTTTTTCGTATTGGTCCAAAATCAAGTGCTTCTACCTTAAGATACATAATATAGTACTTTTCCCCATCAATAGTTTCCTGCTTTAATACTTGATAGTCAGGTAATACACCGTATTTTGCCTGTGAAAATTCCTGAAGTCTTGTTTTAGGATTTTTAAGCTGCTTGCTATGTATTAGTTCATCTATTTGATTTGCAAAATATTCGAGGCAAAATTCTCTAGTTTTTTCAAATCCCTGGCTTATGTATACAGCTCCAATTATAGCTTCAGCAGTGTCTGAGAGTATTGAAGCCTTTCTTCTTCCCCCATTGTTTTCTTCACCTTTACCCAGAAGTATAATATCATCAAGTTTTAAATTCAAAGCAAAATCCGAAAGATTTTTTGCACTGACCAGATAGCCTCTTAATTGAGATAAAAAACCTTCTTTTGAGTCAGGATAAGTTTTGAAAAGATAATCTGTAATAATAAGCTCAAGAACAGCATCTCCTAAAAACTCGAGTCTTTCGTTATTACCCTCTGTTTTGCAATCAAAAGATCGATGTGTAAATGCCTGAATGTATAGTTTTCTATCCTCAAACTTTAAATTGTGCTTTTTAATAAAATCATCAATTTTTTTGTATTTTTCCATTTTTGAAATCGTTTTTCCATTATTTAACTTTAATTTTATTTTATATTTTTTGTTTAAGTAATCGCAGTTTATAAAGTTATTGGTTTAATTATATTTATTATTTTATGTTCATCCGATAAATTAACACTTTATTTTTTATCTATTATTAACGGAAGTAGAAATGCTAATTTAAAAAAAATAAACTCTTCGCTTTTTTCTTGTATAGATTCAACAAGCAAAACCCGGGATAAACTCAAAATAAACTTAAACAGGATACAGTTGTAAGTGCTAAAGTCTTAAGCCAAGGATTAGTTCTATACTATAATCTAATAAATATAATCTAATAGTTAAAATTCTAAAATCCAAAAACAATTTAAACTACAATTAAAAATCTGGAAAAATAAATAAAAAATAAAGAATAAATGAATATCTACATATAATTGTGTGTATACAATTGTTGTACTTTATTAACACATACATTTGACTTTTATTAAATAATTACTCATTTATCGCATGATGAAAGTGGTTTAAAGATAACACAATAAATGCTATTTTGTAAATTATATAAATTATTATTAATCTGAAATGCCTTTTTTTATTATTATGGAAGCATTTTGACCACCAAAGCCAAATGAATTTGAAAGTGCATAATCGACCTTTTTTTCGATTGCCTTGTTTGGAACATAGAAAAGATCACACTCAGGATCCTGATTATCAAGGTTTATGGTAGGAGGGATAATTCCTGCATTAACTGTTAAAATGGTATTTATAAGTTCCACAGCTCCAGCGGCACCGAGTAAATGCCCTATCATAGATTTATTTGAAGATATGGCAATATCTTTTGCATGATCTTTAAAGCAAGCCTTTATGGCTTTTGTTTCAGCTATGTCTCCAACAGGAGTTGATGTACCGTGAGCATTAATATAGCTGATTTTTTCGGCATCTATACAGGCATCTTTTATAGCATTATTCATACACAGAGCTGCGCCAAGTCCTTCCGGATGTGGTGCAGTAAGATGATAGGCATCGGAAGAAGAACCATAACCTATAATTTCAGCATAAATTTTTGCTCCTCTTTTTTTAGCCGCCTCATATTCTTCCAGAACTAAAGCACCAGCGCCTTCTGACATGACAAAGCCATCACGAGAAGAATCATAAGGTCTGCTGGCTTTTTGAGGATTTTCATTATTTTTAGAAACTGCTTTCATATTTGAAAATGCACCCAGAGCAAAAGGGATCAGAGAAGCTTCTGCACCACCTGCTATAACATAATCAAGTTCATCATACTGTATCTTTCTAGTTGCTTCACCAACTGCATGAGCTGAAGAAGCGCAGGCAGAAACTATGGAGTAAGATAACCCATAGAGACCATATTTCAAGCATATAACACCAGCAGCTATATTTGCTATCATTTTAGGTATTGTATAGAGGCTTATTTCCTTCTGACCATTTGCAATATAACCTTTATGCGCTTCAAGATTTGAAATAATACCACCAATTCCAGATGAAAAAATTACTCCAAATCTATCCTTTTTTATATCGTTACTATCAAATATCCTGGAGTCTCTAACGGCTTCATCTGTACAGTAAAGGGCATATTGAGTATAAAGGTCATATTGGCGCAAGTCTCTTGGCGATAGAATCCTTGAAGGGTCAAAGTTGGATATTTTACCACCTATTCGAACATCAATCTTTTCAAATTCAGGATCAGTTAAACGTGAAATACCAGAAGTTCCCTTTATAAGGTTTTCCCACTGTTCCTGCACGGATTTCCCAAGACAGTTTATCAATCCTATTCCAGTAACTACTACTCTTCTACGCATTTTTTCCTCCGAACAAGAATTATCTTGTAAAAAAAATTTAAATAAATCTATTTTTATTCTATCTTTTAATATTATTGAATAGCTTTATAGTATATGGTTAATTCTCTTTTCACATTTTAATATTCTATAAGCCTAATCTATAAGCGACATTTTAATATTTTCTAAGCTTATTCTATAAAAACAATTTTTAAATTTGTGATTCTAAAAATTAAAATATGAGTTTTTTTGAGTTATTCAAACTTATAATAATTATTGAATAATCATAAAAGCAATAAGAATATTTTTTTCTTAATATAAAACTTATTGCTAAACTAATATATCAATTAACATTGATAGTATATCATTAAAATAGACAAAAACAAGGCTTTTTATTATGGGTTATGTTAATATCCTTTATTAAATTATATGACTATTTTGGCTATTAGTTGGTTTGAACTATGCTAAAAAGTCTTTAAATTGCAAATAAAAGCAAGAAAATATTATAAAAATATATCAAATAGCAAAACTACAAAACAAGATATTAATATAACAAAAGTTAAGATTACCCTGCACACTTTCAGCAAATGATGCATCAAAATCTTACAAATTACCATCAATCCTTAAAAACAAGCTTTCAATAATCGAATAAGTGAATAAGTTTTAAAAGACTTTAAATTCTAAAATCCCTGGTTGATAAAAATCAAATATCAAAAACAAATAAATCCAAATAATAGATAACCGAAAAAAGGATAGAAAATATGTAAATAAATAAAAGATAAAAACTAACAATTTTAATCAAGCAACCTTAATAGATGGGTGACTTAAAACAAATAAGCAGAGGTTTTGACCTCTGCCGATTTGAAAGAGACTTTGTCTACTTGTTTGCAAGCTTTTCGTTCAGGTAAGTGAGAAGACCTTTAACATCTGTAAGTTTTTCAAGATCTTCATCAGGAATGGTGATCTGGTATCTTTTTTCAAGTTCCATCATCAAATCTACCTGTTCGAGTGAGTCAATGCCAAGATCGTTAACAAAATGAGCTGTTTCGGTGATTGAATCTTTTTCAACACCAAGTTTTTCAACGAGAAGATTTCTAAGTTCTTCAAAAGAAACAGTCATATTTCCTCCTATAAGATAATAAATAAACTAATCTATGAAGCTTTGTGTCATTGCTTCCGAATCTATCTCCTTGACAAATGGGATAAGGATCGATTTGGGACCTATTTCGACATATGAGCTAAAATTATTTGATTTGAGATACTTTATGCTATCGATCCAGTTGACCTGATTGATTATAGCATCGCTGATGTTTTTTCTAACACCATTAAGGTCAGCCGGGTAAGGTTGTGCTGTTTTGTTTGATATGACTTTTACGACATTTTCAAGGTTAAAGGTGTATTTTTCAAGTTCCCTTGCAACCAGTTTTGCTGCGTCTTCCATAAAAGGGCAGTGAAAGGGTGCAGAAACTTTTAAAGGGATAGCCTTTAAAAAAAGTTGTTTCTGGTATTTAGCATTAAAGCTGTCAAATGCGTTCTTAAGACCAGATACTGAAATTTGAGAAGGTGAATTGAGGTTTGCAATAAAAAGAGAACCCTGGAATTCCTCTGAAAAAACTTTTTTGCAACCATCGATGTCTGGTTTAAGTAAAGCAGCCATCATACCATTTTCAACTGAAACTCCTGCCATAGCCTCGCAACGAAACCTTACAAACTTTAATGCAAGAGAAAAATTCATGGCTTTTGAAGCTGCAAGTGCTGTTATTTCACCAAGAGAATGACCTGCATAAAAATCTTTATCACTTATTTTGATCTTATTTTCATCGATAAGTGAACTAAAAAGTATAAAACTATATAAAAATATAGCTGGTTGTGAGTATGAAGTTTGCATCAAAAGTTGTTCATCTGCTTCAAAAGAAGCATCAACAATTTCCTTTCCAATTATGTTTCTAGCCTGTGAGTAAAGATCTTTAGCAAGGTTATATTTGTCATAGAGTTTTTTTGCCATAGAACCATACTGGCTTCCCTGTCCAGGAAAAATAAAAACATTCATGGTTTCCTCTTGATTGTTGCTTTAAATTTACTAAACAACTTGTAAACAATTTAAACAACTTTTATTAACCACCTGGTCAAATTCAAAATAATCAAAAAATTATTTTTTTCAAGAAATATTTTTTATTTGT
>JAAYUW010000026.1 GCA_012517545.1 Exilispira sp. | reverse complement strand
TATCTGATATAATAAATTAGGTTCATCTAGCAAATTAGTACTTAACTTTTTTATATAAATCTATTCGTTAATAGAAACAGTTGGACTGAGTTTGTTATTTTTTGTATCGCTCTTAAAATTTTACAAAGGTCAAAAGCTTAAAGTCGGAAGTCAAAAATCGGGGGAAAAAGTTAAATTTTTTTCCTTATTTATAAATACTTAGTTGTAAAGAGACTTAAAAGTATGCATTAATTTGAAGTATTAATGATTATAAATGTGATAGGGAGGATTTAGTGCAAATTAAAAAGAGCAATAGAATATTAATAATTATTATTATAGCAATTGTTATATTATTTGGAATAGCCCTTGGAAGTCTATTTGCCTCTTTTAGAAATACAGATATTAAACAGGCTATAAATGATCTTGAATTTGCTCTTCCTACAAATATTTACGATAGAAATGGTGAACTTATAGCCCAGCTTTCAATCGAACAAAGAGAAATAATACCTTTGAAAGATATTCCAGAAATAGTTATTCAAGCATTTATTTCATACGAAGATGCAAAATTTTTTAAACATCATGGATTTTCATTCAAAAGGACTATAGGAGCGTTATTTGGAGATTTGAAGAGATCCATTTTGCACCGAGGTGGTGCTTTACAGGGTGGTTCAACAATTACTCAGCAACTAGCAAAAAGGTTATTTACAACTCAGGAAAGATCTGTTTTTAGAAAGTTAAAAGAGTTGTGGTATGCTGTTCAGCTTGAAAAACATTACTCAAAGCAGGAAATACTTGAGCTTTATCTCAATGAAATCTATTTTGGTCATGGAGCATATGGTATAAAAGCAGCTTCAAAGCTATATTTTAATAAGGAAGTAAAGGACATAGGTCTTGCAGAAGCAGCAATTTTAGCAACACTGCCTCAAGCGCCAAAGTATAACTCTCCTGTTCTTTATCCTGAAAACTCGAAGAGAAGACAGAAGATGGTTTTTGACCGTTTGATAGAGAACGGTTATGTTACAAAAGAAGAAGCTGAAAAGAGTTTCAATCAATTCTGGGAATCTTACTCTCAAAGAACATTTCCAACAGATTTTACCGCTCAAAGTCTTGTTGTGAATAAAGCTCCTTATTATGTTGATGCTGTTATTAAAAAACTTAAAGGTGATGGATTTACCGATGAGCAGTTATATAAAAAAGGTTACAATGTCTATACTGCATGTGATCTTAAGATGTATCAAGCTGCCGATAAATATCTCAAAGAAACTCTATCTGGCTTGAATTCCTCTTTTAAAGCTCAAAATAAACCTCTACAAAACTATATTATTAAAGACGCCTATGATATCGCTGATCTTTTTGTTCATATGACAAATGCCAGCCCTTCTTTTTCTCTAAATAAAAATACTACAAAATTCAAAAGAATCATTTTTGAAGATTCTTTACCAATTTTAAGTTTGCTTTCTGCTACTGGTAAAGATAGTTTTATTGGTTATCAAAGTGAAGAGTGGGTAAATGCTTATAAAGTGTATCTTGAAAGAAATGTGCTTCAAGGTTCCTTTGTAACTATTGATCCTCAAACAGGATATGTTCTCGTTATGATTGGAGGAACTGGTTTCACCAGGCAAAACCAGCTTAATAGAGCTATTCAAGGTAGGTTTCAGCCAGGATCAGGTATAAAACCCTTTATTTATGCTGGAGCTTTTGAGGAGAGGGTTTGCACTCCAGCTACTGTTATTCTTGATGCTCCAATTATATACAAGTTTTCTGAGGACGATATATGGGAACCAAAAAATTATTCTGGTGAATATAGCGGCTATGTTAGAGTTAGAGAAGCTTTGAGAAAATCGATAAATATTCCTATGGTAAAGGTTATGGAGGCTTTAACTATTCCAAAAGCCAGAAAATATATATCTAAGTTCTATTCTATCAATGAATCTGCTGTTCCACCTTATCTTTCAACTGCACTTGGTACTATATCGGTGACTCCTTTGCAGGCGGCTAAAGCTTATGCTGTATTAGGGCATGGAGGGGTTGATGTTTTTCCTTTAGTGGTTACAAAGATTGAGGATAGAGATGGTAAAGTCGTAAGAAACTATGAAAAAGAGGCTTATGATAAGTACAAAAACACCAGTCCAGATGCTTTAAAAGTTGTTTCTCCTCAGGCTGCTTATCTTGTCAATTCTATACTTCAAGGAGTGGCAAAACCAGGTGGAACAGCTGTTTCTCTTGCATCATACAATTTTCCTTTTGAATTTGCCGGTAAGACTGGTACTACATCAAACTGGAAGGATGCATGGTTTAATGGCTATACTTCAAATATGGCAACAGTTATATGGATAGGGTTTGATAGAACATCTTCACTGGGTAGAGGTTTCACTGGTGGTGTGATAGCTGCTCCAATCTGGGGTAAATTTATGAATTTTGTCCATAAAGTGCTAAAAGTTGTAATTCCCCCATTTCCAAAACCAGGTAATCTTGTATGGGCAAATATTGATGCTTTTACAGGCTATCTGGCTGGCCCAAACACTCAAAGAACTCTTATGGAAGTATTTATAGCTGGTACACAACCTAAAATGGTATCAGATGGAAAACATATCTTTTCTCTTGTTATGCCAGAGAACCCTATTGCAACTTTTACCCCTGCAGAAACTGAAGAAAATACGATTAATCCTTTTTCCAATGTTCAACAGACCACTAACCCTGATGATCCATTCTCAATATTTGATACTATTTTTCAGGAGGGTACAGATGATTCCGGGGAAACTGGTGGTTCAACCGACTCGACTGATAATTCGAACTCAAATGGTGATTAATAAACTTGATTATGGGAAAGTACATATTGCTGTTGATTATTCTTTATATTGAATGATTATTATAAGATAAATATTAGTTCTGTATCTTTCAAAGATCATGATTATAACATTGATAAATAAAGGATAATACGGTGCACTGTTGTATTGTTATAAATCCAAAGGCGGGAAAACAGCTTTTCATAAATCTTTACTTACCCCTTGTTTTAGCTGTTTTTGATGAACATGATATCACCTATGATATCGTTTATACCACGGCAAGGTATTCTGCTACAGATATTGCTAAAAAGTACCATGGACTCTGTGATTTTTTTACAATTCTTGGTGGTGACGGAACGATAAAAGAAGTTGTCGCCGGGATGATGGATGACCCAATACCTATAGGCATAATACCTTTTGGGACTGTAAATGTCCTTGCAATGGACCTTGGTATCCCTTTCGATCCTATTGCTGCAGCTCATACAATTGCTACAGGAAATATAAAAAAGATAGATATAGGTATTACAAATGGTGAGCCTTTTCTATTGATGACTTCAATTGGAATAGATGCTGATGCTGTTCATCATGTTAATCTTAATGCAAAAAAAATTATTGGTAGACTTGCTTATATAACCTCGGCAATCAAATCTATATTTTTATATAGACCTACAAGGGTAAGTGTAAAGTTGCTGGATAAATCTATAGTCGATTCAGGTTATGTTGCTATAGTTTCAAACTCAAGATTTTATGGTGGTAAATTTACCATAGATGAAAATACCAGGATCGATGATGGACTTTTGAATGTTACACTTTTCAAAAGAGGATCAATAATCGATACATTCAGATTATTTATGGGGGTACTGACTAAAACCCAGGGAAATTTGAAAGATATCGCTTTTTATCAATCTTCTAGATTATTAATATCCAGTAAAAAAAAAGCTAGAGTTCAGATTGATGGAGATATCGCTGGATATCCGCCTCTTGATATATCCGTGAAAACTGAGTTTCTTCCAGTTTTTATACCAGATAAAAAGTATGTTTTGCCTCAATATACGCGAAAATATTTGAAAAGATTTTTTAAAAACCTTACAAAAGAAAGGAAAAAACAGGTAAAAGTAGAAAAGATTTGATATCATTGATTGATTTTACGGATATCTGAAAAACGATTTTATTTATTAATGGTGCTCTTGCAATGAGGTTTTTTTCAACATAAAACTGCGTAATATACATGCAATAGCATGGAAGCATACTAAGAATGGTTTAATAGCATAAAAATAAAGAAAAAAATTAAATAAATTCTATCTTTTTATATGAGAGCCATTAATTCAATCATATAACTCATCTATAAGATCTAGATAACTTTTATCAGGTTCAATATTTCTTCTTTTCATGACTTTTTTAATATTATCAATAAGATGGTGATAATCATATTGCTTTGTTTCGTCCCAGGTTGCTGGAGGAATTGTCTTAGACTTAGGGTTTGAAAAAAGTACACTGCATTCTCCGATGATAGTTCCACAGTTTATCATTAATCCGATAGCAAGTTTAACATGATCTCCAAAGAGAGAACCCATCTTGATCTCATTTGAATCAACAGTAGAGCTACGATAATTAAAACGAATGGTTGAGTAATTATTTTTCAGATCGGAAGTGGTTGTCATGGCTCCAATATTAACCCATTCGCCAAGATAACTGTGCCCAAAAAAACCAGTATGATGTTTATTTGTATAATCACTTATGATGGTATTTTCAATCTCTCCAGATATTTTGCAGTTAGAACCAATAGTGGTAAAATCATGAACATATGCTCTATCTAGGATGCTATTTTTACCTATGTAAGAGCTGCCTCTTATCTCAGTAAATGGGTTTATTTGCGCATCTTTATCTATAATAATAATGCCATTCCCGGGATCTATTGAAGAATATTTATTGATCTTTGCATCTGGATGTATATATAAATTGTGATTTATTTTTTTAAACTCTGAATGAAGCTTATTTTTAAATAAAAAAAGGTCTATGTCAAAAAATTTATCCTGCTTGGAAATAATTTGAAAGAGGTACTTTATTGAATCTGCCTGATTAACGTTGCTGCAAAGGCTGAGTATGAGTTTATCATTCATATGATCAAAAAGAGCCTTTGGTGTAATTTTAGATATAATCTGCTTATCTGCTCTTATAGCGAGGATTTCATTGCTTGCATCAACCAGTGCTTCATTCTTCTGAAGCGTAAGTAACTTTTCAATATCGACAAGTCTGCTATTTATAAAGAGTACATCTTCACTAAAATCGTAAACAGAATTTTCAAATTTATTTTTTAATAAAAAATAATTTAACTGGTTTTTTCTAGCTATAAAAGATATTCCTTCAATATGTTTTAGTATTTTTGAAAGTTGAAATATCTTTTCATAAATTCTGGAAAATCCTGCATAAAGATCAAAAATTGGATGAAATCCTATAAGAGGGAAAAAGAGGTTGTAATAATAGTCTTCATAAAGAACAATATGCATATTTTGGTCCTTATAGATCTATATTTTGGGGTTAAATCATGATCTTTTCACCCTTAAAAAAGAGGCCGATTGGTTTTATAGTCAATAGGTCATCCGGGTTTTTAACGTAAAATGGGTTTTTATCAAGAACTACCATATCTGCATTGTATCCTTCGGAAAGCAACCCGGAATCTGGAAATGAAGAGTATAGATGAGAATAATAAGTATAGCTTTTCAAGGCTTCATAAAGTGATATAGACTCTCTTTTATTAAGCGGGACTCCCTTTTGAAGGTTAAAGCCACTATGAGTTACTGCGCTATATATACCATAGAAAGGGTTAAGTGGAGCTACAGGATAATCAGTCGAAAATGCGATATGCATGCCTGAATCGATAAGAGTTCGAAATCTGTACATGAGATTTATTCGATCCGGTAAAAATCTATTTGCAGTCGCAATATCCTGATCTATATGGACAGGTTGCATAACTGTATGAACTCTTAGATATTTAAGTTTATTTATGGTTTCATCAGTTAAAGTTTGAGCATGCTCAAGTCTAAGTGGGATTCTAGGATCACGATTTCTTGAATATTCAAAAATAGTAGCTACATCAAAATTAGCTCTGTCTCCAATCGCATGAACTGTTAAACCTATATTATGAGTTATAGCATTATCAATAAGATGCGAAAGATGCTGTGCTTCGTAGTTGGCTTTACCAGGATTTGATGTTCCTTTATATGGAAGAAACATAAGTGCACTTTGACTTCCAAGTGAACCATCATACAATATTTTGAGTCCACCAATCTTGAGCATATCTGAGCCCAATCCTGAGAAAAGACCAAGATTGATAAACTGGTCCAATGCATCTTCTTGAATAGAAATCATACATCTTAAAGTAAAATTATCACCAGAAATTTTCTGTAGAAATCTAAATGGGGATTCACAATATGCACTTGAACAGTCAGTTATAGCGGTGATACCAGAAGAGTTAAATATTCTGGAAGTTCTTTTTATATTATCTATCATATCGACTTCAGAAAAAGATCTCTTTGAAGATAAAATTGTGCTTATATACTTCATCGCATTTTCTCTAAAGATGCCGCATTGTTTTCCATCTTCAAATCTATCGGTATCTGCAATATATTGCTCCCGTGTTATCCCAAGTGAATATAAGATCTTTGAATCTGGTTCCATAGTGCCAAGAAGTCTCATGGCAACTAAATTTAACCAGACTGTGTGAAAATCTTTTGAAAAAAGGACAATAGGTATAGCTGTAAAATTTTCCAGATCCTTATATGAAGGGTCAGTGTTTTTATCGGTCCAGTTGTTTTTATCCCACCCTCCTCCAATTATCCAATCTTCTTTCTTCTTCTCTCTCAATGTATTGTAGAACGCTTCAATCCTATCCAGCACAGATTTGAAGGATCTACAATCTTCAAGATGGATATCATCGATATGTAAGGCTCCATAGAGGAAGTGAACATGAGAATCACAAAAAGATGGTATAATCGTTTTGCCTTCAAGATCATATACTTTTGTATCAGCCTTCTTCTGGAATCTTCCAATAGGTATGGGTTCATCTGAAGTAAATACGATCTTGCCATCAATGGCTATAAGATATTTGAATGAATCTTCCCTTTCAGTCATTGAATAAAAGTTACCATTTTTAAAATATTGCACCTTCATAAAGTTACCTCATAATTATAATGCCCCTAAAACGAAAACTGTCAATAATCGAAAATTAAGGATTTATAAACGCAAAGCAATATTTTTTCTCTATGATAGATTTATATTTTATACTTAATACTCCAATAATTATTAAGTTAATAAATAGTGAATAATTCCGAAAAATAATAAGGGGAATTCCTGTGTCAAATAACAGGAATAGATTTATCTATATGTTGAAAAAAAGAAATCAAAAAAATAAAAATCAAAATATTGATAGACATATTAAAAGTTTTCGAAGTAAGGATTTTGTAAAATTTGTTAAATTTTTCCTTGTTATAATTTTATTTATTTGTCTTTGTTCATCAGATTCAATATATACAAGATTTTTGAAAGAAGGATCAGAGTTAAATTGGGTAAATATCTATTCTATAACAAACTTGAAGCAGATTACCTGGCAAAATAAAGTCGCTTATAAAATCAAAGAAAATGAAAAAAATATTGATGATTTTACAGATCTGATCATTCATTTTAATGAGGTTAAAAAAACAGGATTTTCAATAATAGGGAACTATAAGGTAATAGAAAGTTCCTATCTACCCAATATTGAAAATAAAGTCTATGGAGAAGCTTCGGCTAATTTTTCGCTGTCTCATCACAGGATAAAACTTCTTCCTGATGATAATAGCATTTTTACTCCTGGTAAATCCATTAAATCCTTTACGATTTCTTGCTGGCTTTATCCGCAATCAAGTTATGAAGGTAATGAAATCTTTTCATACTATGGCCCTTCATACAATAAGGTGACAGATCAGATAGAATTCACTGGTTTTAAAGTATTCTTGCTTGCAAATAAGATTGTATTAAAGTTTGACAATCTTTTCTATCTTCAGGATAGCCCAATTTCATTTGAAATTAATACAGGGATAGAACTTGACATTGCCAGGTGGCAGCATATAGCTATTACCTATAATCATAATAACGGTGAGTTAATATGTTATAAAAATAATAGAAAGACTTCAATTACATGGTTGACCGATTCGTCGAAGGAAAATGGAACTTTATTAAATGCAAAAATACCATACGAACTTCGAACATATTTGATAGTAGGTGCTAATTATATTGGTAATATTGATGAGTTTGTTATTGAGAAAAAAGTTGAGGACGAATTTGATCTTTCATTGTATTCAAAATATGGTGGGGAGATGGTATCAAAACTCATAGACCTTGAATATTATTCTTCAGATATAATAAATATCGAATTATCTTCTATACTTGAAAAACAAACCATACTTTCAGTATATTACAGGATATCGGAAGATTTCTTTAATATATCAGATATGGTGATCCCCTGGAAGAAGTATTCAAAAGATTCGATAATACAGGGGCGTTATATCCAGTGGAAAATAAAGTTTTTCCCATCTTATGATGGTTCATTCAGTCCCCAGCTAAATGATATAATTATAACCTATATTCCAAATTTACCACCTGCACCGCCAAAGGAACTCAAGTATGAATTAATGGAAAATTCTCAGGTAAAAATAAGCTGGAGAAAAAACCTTGAAACGGATCTATATGGTTACTATGTTTACTATGGATATAAAAGTGGATTTTATATTAATAATGATGCACTTGAAGGGAAATCTCCTGTTTTCACAACAGAAAACTATATAATATTGACATTAAAACCTGAAACAGAATATTTTGTGGCTATCAAGGCTGCTGATAAGGCTGCATATCATCAAAAATCTCAGTTTTCCGAAGAAATAGTGTTCAGAACTTTTTAATAGATCTTGTAAGACTTTACTGTAGATTTTTTTATCAAAATCTTTTAATTTGCTTTTTTGAAATAATATCTTTTATTTACATTAAGAAAATAATCTCTTTGCTTTGCCTGAAGAGGGAAAGCAATCTATTCTCTTTTATTAGGTGAGAAAAACACAGGAGGCTTTATGGTAGAGCTTTCAGGAGATGAAGTTAAGAGATTCTTTGAGAACCAGTTTATAACAAGAGCTAAAGATAGAAAATTTGACAAAAAGATTATTATTATAGAAAATCCTTACGATAAATCAGCAGCCAGTTATGCAAAATCAAAGAAAAAGATACTTGAATCTTTTAATATTCCTTATGAAATTGAGTCTTTACCCGAGGTATACGATAATGAATACTTGCTGAAAAAGATTATACGGTTCAATGAAGATCTGTCTGTTACCGGGATCTTTCTTCCGATGCCTCTTGGCAAAAATATAGATCAACGGCTTATAATTGACTCAATAGATCCATCAAAGGATATAGAAGGTATAACATCAGCATCTCTTGGCAAGATAATGATTGGTGATGAAACCATAGTTCCTCCTACTGCAATGAGCATCATTAGCATTCTTGAGTTTTATAAAATACCTATTGAAAGCGCAAATACAGTTATCATCAATAGAAGCTTGATTATAGGGAAGCCATTAATTTTTTTGTTATTGAAAAGGAATGCAACAGTTACTATATGCCATACAAAGACAAAAGAGATTGAAAAACATATTAAAGAGGCTGATATTGTAATAAGTGGGGTTGGCAGGGCACATTTTTTTGACAATAAAGAACTAAAAAGAGATGGGACTCTTATAGATGCCTCTATCAACTTTGAAAATGGAAAAATGATCGGGGACTTTTGTCCTCAAAATTTAAATCAAGAACTTTATAATAATTTTAAATACACTCCGGTACCTGGTGGAGTTGGCGTCGTAACAAATATTATGCTAATAAGAAATATTCTAAATGCCTTTGAATTATAGAAAATTACTTCAAAATTAATGATTTTAGTGTTCTCAAAGCTATTCGTAGATTTTAGACTTTAGAATTTTGACAATAATAGTATAAAGTTTGTTTCCGTACTTTATGCTTTCAACTGCAATCCTTTTAACTGTGGACTATTTTACTAAAACTCTGGAAGAAAGTGAATATGGAGAAAGATCTTATAGACCTTTTTAATATAAAGAAAAATGGAAGCTATGCCATAGTTGGAACAGCTAAAAATGCTGGTAAAACTACCGTATTAAATCATCTGTTACAATCAACAAAGGAAAGAGGAGAGATAGCGGGAGTGACATCGATAGGCTGGGACGGTGAAAATATTGATAGAGTTTATAAAACTTCTAAGCCTTCTGTTTACCTTCCATCTAACTTTTTTGCTGCTACTACAAAAGATCTTTTAACTTTTTCTTCTTCTCTTTTTAAAATTCGCGAAGATACTCGAATAGAAACAATACTTGGAAATATATATATCATTCAATCACTAAGTGATATTAAAATTGAATTGATTGGCCCGAGAGATCTAAAATCGATGAAAAAGCTTTTTAAAAGGTTTGAAAAGCAGGTTGATTATACTTTTCTTGATGGTGCTGTTGATAGGATATCCAGTGCTTCTCCTTTTTTTACTGATGGCTTTATACTTTGTATTGCTTCATCCTCTTTTAGATCAATAGTAGAGTTTGAAAATCAGGTAAAACTTATAAAAAGGAAATATGACCTTGGATTGAAACCTTTCAATCTTAGCCTGCCCCTGGGTCATATCGACCTTCTTGATAAAAATAGAATAGTCCTGGGAGATAAAGAAAATTATTATTATCTAAATATTAGCAACCCTCTGGAAGATGAAAACTCTTTGCTTTCAAATATTGAAGGAAATAACTGGATATATTTTCCTGGAGCATTGACAGATATGATAGTTGAGAAGCTTTCCTCCATATTTGTAGATATATCAATAATACTTGATGATTTTACGAAAAATTTTCTAACTTTAAGATCACTGAATTTTTTAGAACACAGAAATTGTGCAATTTATTATATTGCTCAATCAAAACTTTCTGGCATAACTGTTTCATCATTTGTGCCAGATAAACCTTCTATCTTGAGCAGTAAGCTGATGATTAAGATTGTAAAAAGTATTTTTGAAGAAATTCCTGTTATTGACCTATTCTACGAATGATTGACTTATAACAGGGAAAATACTTGCGATAATCAACCGGGAAGACTCGATTGATATTAAAATAAATAGATAAAATCACACTACTTTTATAACAAAAAAATATCAGGTTATATATAATAGATTTATTGATTGTATTTTTATTTTTTATTGTATTAAATATTTTTTGCAGTATATTTATATTTGATTTGTTTTAAGATTTGTTTAGTAACATTTTTTGAAGGTGTTATATCTCTGGTTCTTTCAAAAAATGAGCTTTATATATACTTACTATGGAGGTAATTTTAATGGAAATATGGCTTGTTTGGCTTCTTATAGGTATTATATTTTTAATTATTGAAATTTTTACTCCAGGTTTTTTTATAGCCTGCCTTGGTATAGCAGCCATTTTGGTTTCCGTATTTTTAATATTTATCCCGAGAATGTTGTTAATCTGGCAGATAGTTATTTTTTTAATAATTTCCATAATTATTTTTATAACCATTCGGCCTCTCGCTTTGAAGCATCTGTATAAAAGATCAGATAATCAAAACACCAATGCTGACGGACTTATCGGGAAAAAAGGAAAAATTATAAGCAAAGTTGATAAGGAAAATCCTGGTTATATGAAGATTTATGGAGATGAGTTTATGGCTATTTCGGAAAGTGGAGAAACCTTAGAAGTTGGCGATGATGTTGAAATAGTGAGGATAGAAGGTAATAAGGTCATAGTTAAAAAGGCTTAATTATTTTAAAGTAAAGGAATAGGAGGAAAAAATGTCTACAATTTTAGCGATTCTAATAGCCATTATTTTACTTTTTATTATTATACTTTTTGCAAAAGGGATAAGAGTCATCCCTCAGGCTTCTGCAATGATTATCGAAAGACTTGGAAGATACCATAAAACTCTTAAATCTGGCTTTAATGTCATAATCCCTATAATAGATCGACCAAGAACTATCGATGTTATTTTTACAAAAAAGATGGTAGATGGAAGAGTTTACCAGTATACAAAGGTCATGGATAAACTTGATCTTCGAGAAACTGTCTATGATTTTCCCAGACAAAATGTTATTACAAGAGACAATGTAGTCATCGAGATTGATGCCATAATATACTATCAGATAATGGACCCATTTAAAGCTACTTACGAGATAGCTAACTATCCTGATGCTATTGAAAAACTTACTAAAACTACACTTAGAAACGTTATAGGAGAGATGGATCTTGATGAAACTTTAAGTTCAAGAGACAAGATAAACAACAGACTCCGTATAATACTCGATGAAGCCACAGATAAGTGGGGTATCAAGATAAACAGAGTTGAAATACAGGATATTAACCCACCTAAAGATATTAAAGATGCTATGGAAAAGCAGATGAGAGCTGAAAGAGACAGAAGAGCGATAATCCTTTCAGCAGAAGGTGAAAAGCAGGCAGCCATATTGCAATCTGAGGGTATTAAGCAATCCGCAATAAATAAAGCTGATGGAGACAAACAGGCAAAGATCTTACAGGCAGAAGGTGAAGCTCAGGCAAAGGTTAAGATCGCTGAGGCTGAAGCTGTTGCTATAAAGACAATCGCAGCAGCCATCTCCTCAACCAAAACAGACCCTGGCACTTACCTTATAGCTTTGAAATACATAGAGGCATTCAAGGAACTTTCAACTGGAAAAGACAACAAAACCGTTTTTATGCCTTTTGAATCAAGTTCAATCCTTGCGTCTTTAGGCTCTATAAAAGAAATCTTTAAACAATAGTTCATTTTCATATCTTTGTTTACTTTTAATATGTGAGGGTATCAGGATGGTACCCTCTTTTTAGCATAATTTTCATGAATCTATTCTATAAATATTCAGAAAATTCGATTATTTAAAGCAACTCTATTTCCAGGTTTTTGATGACTGCAATGTTTTATTCCTGTGAAAAGATTTGCTTTATCGATTGTTCATCAATATTGACCTGGATTTCTTTTTCATTTGAGTATATTACCTTCCCTTTTTCTCCCGGTATGGGTCTAACATGCTTGCATCTAGTATATATAACAGAAGCTTTGCCACTGTTGCGAGCCCTGGAGAAGTATACAGCAAGGGTTGCAGCATAATCTCTATCAATATTTGTAAGATTTTCATCGAGAAGTATAACAAAAGGTCCCTGAAAATCCCTTGTATGAAACCACCAGTAACCGCCTTTGCCGAATTTGCGCAAAATTTCTAGATTTCCAGTTCCGGATTTGCCAGCTACCACGGTTGTCCCGCTGGGAAGTTGAATTATATTGAAGTTTGATCCCCCCTTGGTTTTTTCCTTGATTGCCTTATTCACAGTGGAGTTTGTTCTGGTGTTTTTCGATTTTATTTGATATTTATCCTTATCTTTTTCATCTTTTTTTCTTATGGAACAAAGGTATTCATAAGGATCTAAAAGATTATTTTCAATATTGGAACGAATTTTTTCGAACTCTGAAAGTTTTTTAATTGTTTCCTCTCGTCTTTCAGTTTGTTTTGCCAGTAAAAATCTTATTTGTTCGATTTTCTTTATCTTTTTCTTGCTTAATTCGTAGTAATATCCAGCATTTTCGCCGGCTGATTTATCAGGATCAAGTTCTATATTAAGTATCAAAGCGTTTTCATCTTTAAGTGTTATAGTACCAGCTTTTTCTCTTTTCTTGCTTTTTATATCTCTCAAGAAGTCTTCAACTGTATTTATATTTGCTATTATTGTATCAGCTATCTTCTTGTAATCATTCCTGTCTTCTACTTCAAGTTCAAGGCTGAACTTATTTATACTTTGATCTATTTTATTAAGCTCGCTGGATAAACTGTTTATCGATTCATCAATTTTAGAAAATGCAATTTTCTTCATATAATAAAATGTTATATTATCAATAAAGCTTCCCTTATTTAATCGTAAAATTTCTTCCCTTACCTCAAAAACTCTTTGAGTCTGGCCAAAAGGTGGGTTGTATTTTTCCCCAATCTTTTCTTTTCTTTTTTCTGAGGATCTTGCTTTTAGAATTCCAACTATTGTAGATTCATTGTCTACTATAAATATATTACCATTCTTACCCAGAAGCTCAATTATAAGCTGAAAATCAGAAAAAATGATATACAAAATTCTATCATTCTCTATTTGTTTAATATCGATAACTTTTTCATTCAAGAGATACTTTCTTGCTGTAGATGTAAAAGAGTATGGATTTTTAGGAGCTGGCTGGTAGTAGTATGACAATCCAATGAAGTTGAATCTTGAGTTAATATTAATAAGAATTGGTAAATTTTTTGAATTTTTTCGAAACTCAATGAGTACAGTATCATTATCAAATTGAGTCACTTTATTACATACACTATTTATGATATTTTCTTTGAGTTCTTCATAAATTACTTTTAATTCTGCATAATTAACTGACATTGAGTATCCTTTATAATACGGTCAAAAGTCCGGGAATAATATTTTTATCAATACAGTCTAAAGTCAAAAGTCCAAGAAAAACTTGACGATAAATTAGTCAAAAGTCCGGGAAAGTTAATTTAACTTTCAATTATGATCGGTTTTAATGTTGGATCTATTTTTATTATCTTATTTATCAAATTAATAGCTTCATCCTTTAGACTAAATTTGCCAATTCTTACCCTGTAATAGTATGTTCCATTTACATCACCTATGACTATATATGCATCAAAACCGTAAGATGTCATCTTATTTTTTAAGGCAATTGCCTTATCAAAATCCTTGAAAGAAGCCAGCTGGACAGTATAAGTTTTAGCACCACTTTTTTTAGTGGTGGTTGAAGTGGATGAATTTTTTTCTGTTGTAGTACTTTTCTTTGATATTTTATCTTCTTTAGATTGAGTTTCTGAAGAGCTGGAAGAAGATTGATTTGCTGTCGTGGTCGTTACTTTTGCTGTTGAACTTTTATCCTGTTCTTTATCTGCATCAGTATCTGGAGAAGTTAGATTTGAATCTGTAGTTTGATTATTTTCGGCTGAAGCAACAGGTTGATTATTTTCATATGCTTGTAAAGTCTTTTCCTCTGCCAAATTTGACTCTGTCTGGGTATTCTGGCCGTCAACCAGATCCATCTTTTCTGAAATAACAATATCGTCGCCATTTTTATCCATGCTTGTTGTTAAATCTTTTGATTTTTCAAACATTGATGAGTTTTGTATATATGCAACAAGTAGATAAACACTTATTGCTGTTGTAAGTAAAAGTATAAAGACTATTGAAACTATCTTCAATACTCTTAATGATGAATTATTTTTCTCTCTTTTGCCTGATTTATTAGAATTTTTACGACTTTTATTATCATCGTATTCTTCGAACATTGAATCAGCTTTAGGGAAATCTTCAAAAAGATGATGCTCTTCATCATTTCTTCTGTTTTCATCCATAATTTATTTTCCTCGTATGTTGTAGTTTATATGACATAACCTCATTCAGCTTTTAAATTTGAAATTATATTACTGTTCTTTAATATTACGGTCTTATATAAATATTAAAAAATTATCAAGACTCAATTTTTTATGATTTTATGTTTCTTAAATATTACAAAATCACTTTCGTTAAGTTTAAGGCTATCAAGATATTTTTTTCTATTAATATAAGATAGACGAAAATCTGCAAGACTATGTGAATCAGAACCATAGCAAAAATATTTCCCTCCTATTTCTCTATATTTTTGAATTATATTGCAATAGAAAATCATAGAAGCTCTTGTTTCATTACCTTCAAGATTTGATATGTTAATTTCAAGAACTTTGTTTGAATCAACAAGCTTTTTCAAAATCCTGTATAAAATGATTTCAAAATCACTATTATAAAGTTTCATGAATGTCCTTGCGATATCATCATTTCTGAGAGGAAAATCTATATGAGCAAGAGCATCTATAGAAGATAAAATGTCTTTATCAGACAGTTTATCAAGAAGGTTAATATAATATTCTAAAGGGCTTTGGGCAAGTTGATGAAATGAACCGAGAGAAAAATCAAGTTTTTTCAATATAGATTTATCTATTCTTTCAATATATGGAAGATCAACTTCCAGAGCAGCTCCGATAAATAATGTATGAGAATATTTTAACTGTTCTATTTCTTTAATATAATTCTCAAAAAACTTGTTATTCTCAATAAATTCACAATGCTCAGTAAAAAAGATTGCATCGTATTCGTACTGGATTGCACTTTCCACATAAGATTTTATAGGGACATCACTGTCAAAGGAAAAATTTGAATGCACATGACAATCATTCATATTAATTTACTCTTTTTTATTTTTCGGGAAAAATATGAAGTTAATAATCCATTTTGAAAATTAGAAAAATTAAAAAATTTTGTACTTCCGGTTAATCAGTACTTTTCATTAAATTGTAAGTTTAAAAACTTAATATATCAACCCTCGTTCATTCGGCAATTGGCTGCTTATTTAAAAAAATATATATAAATTACGAAAACAAGAATAAAATATAAATTGTCTTAAATTTTTATTTCCCTTTTCATATTTCTATATACAGCTAATACATATAAAAAAGCGAAAAAAGAGAGATACTAATTTGCCGGATGAACTAGAAATTATTTATTTCATATTCTCTTTTATAAATTAGCAAATGCTGAGCGTTTTTGTTAGTTTTTCAAAGCCACTAGAAATTATTTATTTCATATTCTCTTTTATAAATATATATTAAAAATTGGTTAATCTGACAAATTTAAACTTTTATCTTCCAGATTTATATTTCCCTGTATTAGGTTTGTTTTAAATAAAAATATGATGCAGTATAAATCTTTTACCTTCAAACCCTGCCATTGTTTTTGTTTTGTTTAAAATAAAAATATGATGCAGTCTATAGTTAAAAATTTAAAAATTACGAGAGTAAGATTTTTATATTACATCAGAAGATTTGAAGCTTTATTTCAGTGGTTTGCGTTACATGGTATCATAAATATATTTATACTGCAGTTGAAAGCTTGAAGCTCCAGTAGAAGACTTGTAATCTGGCAATATGCAAGAGTTCATATATTTTTGTCTGAAAGATGAAAATATTCGAATTTTACAATATTTACAAAAAATCATACTTGCAAACAAGAAAATATTATATAAAATAAACATATAAAGAATTGGAGGAAATTATGTCAAATCCTTTTAACCATAATGAAGATATTGATGATAATGAAATTATCAAAGTTGTTCAATGGGGTTGTGGAGCCATGGGTAGTGGTATGGTCAAAATGCTACTTGCAAAGAAAGGCATAGAACTCGTTGGCGTTATATCGAAGCGAGCATATGCTGAAGGTTATAGAGATATTGGAGAATTTTTAGGTTTGGGAAAAGTTGGAGTACCTGTTATTAATGAACCTTCAGAAATAATAAATAGCGAAAAATGTGATATTGTCTTGCATGCAACAAAATCCTTTGTTAAGGAAGTTTTTGATGATCTAAAGTTTATTTCCGAACAGGGTGTAGATTGCATAACTATAGCAGAAGAGATGGCTTATGCATGGCAACAACAACCTGAACTTGCCGAAAGATTGGATGAGATCGCACAGGAAAACTCAACAGTTATACTTGGAACTGGTATAAATCCTGGCTTTGTTCTCGATAGCCTTGTCGTTATGCTTACAGGTGCGTGCATCAGGGTAGATAGAATAGAAGCGATGAGAGTTAACGACCTTTCTCCTTTTGGTAAGACAGTTATGGAAACACAGGGAGTTGGAACGACTCCTGAGCAGTTCAATGAAGGGATAAAAAAAGGAACCATAGTCGGTCATATTGGTTTTCCGGAGTCTATCCGAATGATTGCAGATGCTCTTGGCTGGGAGATAGACAGGATAGAACAAACGAGAGAACCTATTATTTCAAAAGTTTATAGAGAAACTCCTGTTGTAAAGGTTCAACCAGGGATGGTTGCCGGTTGTAAGCATATTGGCATAGGTTATGACAAAAAGGGAAATATGAAGATAAAGCTTGTCCATCCACAACAGATACATCCTGAACTTGAAGGTGTTGAAACTGGTGATTATATAAACATTTTTGGTGATCCTGAAATTCATATGTCAAATAAACCAGAGATACCTGGTGGCAAGGGAACAATAGCTACTACAGTCAACATGATCCCGGCTGTCTATTGGAGTGAAAAGTCCGGTCTGCTTTCTATGCTTGATTTTGAGATTCCAAGAGCTATGCCAGATAAATAAAAATTTTACTCAATAGCCATTAATTCATTAAAACATTTAGCCATATCTATTTTACTTCCTTTTTTTTGTGATGTTTTTAAAATGCAATTTAAAGTTAGTGGTATAATTTTATGAAAAATAACCAATTAATTTATTAGCAAAGGCAAACCTGCAAATTAAAAAAAAACAGGCTCTTCGCTTTTTTTCTTTGAATAAGACATACAAACAAAAGATGGGATAAATTCTTGATAAACTTGAATAGAAGTTTTTTAACTTTACTTTAAATCAACTTCACTTTTTTTATGATATGTGTTTAGGCATACAAAATAATAAAAAATAATAAAGAAAAATTAGTATCAATCACACAATATAGCGAAGAGCTTGACTAATTATCCTAGCCAGTGAACGAAAATGTATATACTACACTAAACGACATTTCTTTTATAAAAAAAGTACTCCTTAACCGGAAGAACCTGACAACTTAATCTTAAAGAAAGAACTTATACTAAAATAAAGATAAGAAGCTTTAAAAAAGTTATTTTGTCGTTACTGCTATTACAAAATTAGATAATATCAAAAGTTTTGAATTATCTTTTGAAAGAAAAATTTGTCTTTTTTCACCACTTGATACGGCTGCAGGAGAATATGTTCTTGCATAGGATTTACCTAAATTTGTGGATAAATAAAGGTAATGTTTATCAATCAGAAAAATCAATGAGTTATCATCTGAATAAACTACATCTTCAACCATTACCCAACCATGCTCTGTAAGCTCAGTAAGTTCATCTACATGTATGTTATTAAGAATAAATGTATACAGATAACCTTCATAATTTCTACCAATAGCAATTTTACCATCATTTGACAGTACAAGCATATAAAAAGTTTTTTCTTTAATTGTATTCCAGTAAATACCATAATCTTTGGAGTATGCAATATCATAATAATACCAATATTCCGATGAATAACCAAGTATAATTCTTTCACCATTCTTCGATATGCTGCAGTAAAACCTTCTAGATTCTGGAATTGGAATATTCTGAAAATTTGGTGAATTGGATGTCGAAACAAAAAATGATAGTTCACTTGCTATAACAATAGTGTTACCATAATATGAAACCCAGCACCTGGAAAGATTTTGATTTAAGTTAGAAATAACAGTCCAATTTATTGATGGGCCCTGAGGACCTATGTTTCTGGAAAAATAGATATTGTTATCTCCAATAAGAACGATTGTTGAACCATCTGATGAAATAGCTAAATCTGTTATAGAATTGACAGAAAGTGTACTTACCTTCTGCCAGGTTACTGCCTTGTCCTGAGAAATGTATAGATTGTTATCAGAAACTAAGGCTAACAAGGAGCAGTCATTACTTGAAACCATGTGAGTTATTGTTGATAGCTGATTATCCTGGATCTCCTGCCAGGAAGCTCCAGAATTTATCGATTTTATTATCTCCGAATAATTACTTGCCAGAATAATTGTAGAGCAATCATCTGAAACAGCACCTGCAACATAATTTGAGTTGTAGAAGTTGCCAAAAGAATCAAGGTAAATAGTTGAGCTTAAATAATCTTGAGAGAATAATAAGGCGTTTTGTTCATTATATACTCCTATTAAAACCTTTTTACCATCTGATGAACACCTTACGGATGAAAATTTTCTTTTCCCCAGAATATTCATTTGCTGCCAATTGGCTCCTGAATCAGAAGATTTATAGACATTTCCACCATATTCGAGAATATAGATATAGGTTCCATCAGAAGATATATCCACACAACTCCATTTTTTTATGCCGATAGAATTTAGTTTTGACCAGGTTATTCCCGAATCATTTGAAAAATAAGCATATCCATCATACGAAGTAACATAAATTTTAGAATTATCTGCCGAAAAAACTGCTGAGGTCCATTTTGAATTTTCAACAGAATTTATTGTCACCCAGTTATTCCCAGCATCCGAAGAAAAGTAAAGAGGTCCATTATAAACACCCGCAATCATCTTTTCCCCATCAGGCGAGACTTTTACCATAGAAAAGTCCATGGAACCCAATTCGCTGATCTCTCGAAAATTTTCATCATCATCACTTATATAAAGATTTCCATGAGAGAATTTTCTGGATATATCATCAAAATAAGAAGTATAACCTGGAACCATTAAAACCTTTGATCCATCTGCACTACAATCTAAAAGTTGGGAATTCTGACTTGCCTTATATAGTATTTTTGATGAGCATAATGTATCTGAAGATTTATATAAATAGTATTGATAATAATAGTCAGTTCCAAATAAATAACAAATAGCGGAATTCTGGGATGCACAGAATGAAGAAACAGGGAAGTTATTTTTTTTTGTCCACGTTTTCCCATTATCCTCGGAAGAAAATATATCTTTCTCTGATCTAATAAATATTTTATTTTCATCGGATGAAATAAAAACCTGTGAGATAGAATACCAGCCAAAATTCTTTCTCGGGATTGAATGAATATCCCACTGTTGTCCAAATTGACTGTCCCAATCCAAAAAGTCTGCTGTGGGCGGAAGAATTTCAGAACAGGAATAAAATAAAAGTATGAATAAAACTGATGTAAAGATTAATAAAAATATTTTTTGCATATTCTAACCAATTTTTATTTAATTTTTATACATATTTACATATTTTTAGTTGTGAAAAATCTTATTTTTACTTATTACTGATAAATAGACAATCTTTTTTTATTACAATCAATCTTTGATTATCATTTGAAATTCCAAAATAAAGCAAATCTGGATATTCCAGGTTGACAAAAAAATTAATAGAACTTAGTTCTTTTTCTTGCCAGGTTTTTCCTTTATCTGTTGATGAATAGACAGAAGAATTTCCAATTATAAAACATGTATTATTATCGTTTGAAATAGCACAGGATCCAGGAATAATCTTTGGATAATCATAAAATGCTTCATTTTCTGTAAGATTGTTAAAGTATCTATGAATATATCCACCATAGGATGCCATCCCATATATATATTCTTCAACAAATATAAAAAAATCACCATCAGCTGAGAGATCAAGGCATGTTATTCCGATCCCCTCTCTTGTCCAATCAGACTTCCATGTTTTCCCATAATCATTTGAGAAGTAAAATTCGGCAGTTGAATAGTAACTATTTGAAAAAATAACCATCGATTTTGAATTCTTTGAAATTTTTATAATAGGCAAATAATATTTATTTGATAACTGGATAAATGTATTTACAAATGTTGTTTTGCATATGTTATAGACATAGATAGAATTTGAAGAAATAATGACGATATAATCTCCAGAATAAGACATCTTACATTGTTTAAATATATCATTTGTAAAAGTTATATTTTCAAAGTTTGCTCCACCATCTACAGAAAGATAGATTTCATTATCATTAAGTGCAACAATTGTTTGACCATCTGAGGAGATATCAATATCCTTCCAAAAATTTATTCCCCCTGGAGATAAAATTTGCCAGCTTCTAGCTGAATCTTTTGATATATAGATGCTTCTATTGTTCAATAAAAGGATTGTAGATAAATATGAATCAGCTTCCACATCACTTATACTTAAAAAATCTGAATTATTCAATTCAACAAAATTTTTTCCTCCATTTTCCGATAAAAGGGAGTTGCAACCAGAATTTAGCAATAAAATTTTATTTAAATCGTCTGAAACCAGAGAATAATAAAATTCTAGCTTTGACTTTAGATGACATGCTGATATATTTGCAAGATAATCTTCAGATTTACATAATGTTTGAAATCCATTTAATAATAGACCGATAAAAACTTTAGAACCCATATCACAGCATTTTATATCGACAAAATCTTTATTTTTGAAATTGGATAAGGTTTGAAAGGTTGTTCCGTAATTAGCAGATTTATAAATATTCCCTGAAAAATCTGTGATATAGATATACATGCCATCACCAGAAATTTCAAGATCTTTTAATCTAGTATTGGTAAAAGTGTACAGAGTGGTAAAAGTCTGAAAATTATCCTGTGAGCAGATTAGCTTTCCACTGTAAGTAATTGCGTAGATTTTAGAATTATCATTTGTAATTTCAACTTCTTTGAAAATTTCATCTGTAGATTCAATTGTAGACCAGGATTCACCTTTATTAAGAGAATAATATTTATCTACAAGAATAATATTTCCATCAGGAGATACTTTTATATTTTATAAACCAGCTGTGAGTTTTCCTGAACATCATTACTGGCAAGAGCATAGATTATTGAACAATCTGCTGAACTGGCATATTTACAATACTCATTATCTAATGATAAAACCTGCCAATTTTGACCACCATTTTCTGATTTAATAAGAGTATTATAGAAAGATGAGTTAAAAAAATCTGTTTTTATTAAAACAGTATTTCCATTAGACGAAAGCAAGATTTGATCAATTTCGCCAAAACAATAATTATCAACTTCAGAAAAATCTACCTTTGTCCATGAGTTTCCTGTACTCATAGAATATGAAGAAAAACTCACTCCAACAATAGGACAGCCAGTAAAAATAAAAAAAGAAATAAATATCAAAATTGAAAATAATACTTTTCTTCTCATATTTATACAAATAGTACATTTCCACAAAATTTCTCTTAAAAACTAAAGTTTTTTTGAAAATTTAAATTTTTGTTTTAGTATATATATAAGAAGATTTGCTATGCAAAGAAAGAAAATTGAGATCCAGCAAAATTATTTCAAAGATGCTGACAACTTTGAAGAAAATATTTTTAGTAACAAACTTAAGGTACATAAGATACAAATGCATGAACTTTTTTATATTTCACAGTTAGAAAATATGGTATTTCAAAATCCATGGAGTTATTTTGATTTTAATGCCTTTTACCACTCTTCAATCTTTCGATGTATAAAGATGGTAAATACAATAGTTGGTTATGCAATATATAGAAAAGAATATTTTAGAGAGTACGATAGAAAAATTTGTCATTTAATGAAGATAGCTGTTCACCCTGAGTTCAGGAACCTGGGCATTGGCTCAATACTTTTAAAACAGATGGAAAAATACAGCAAAAGGAATCATCTCTCTTTAATATATCTGGAAGTTCGCGAGAGCAATAAAAGCGCAATATCATTTTATGAAAAAAATGGATACTTTAGATACAAAGTCATTGATGATTACTACCAGGAAACGGGTGAATCTGCTTTTTTGATGGTAAAAAATATCAAAAAAATAATGAAAATTTGACGATCAGGGGAATAAGATGAAACTTTTAAAATATGTTTTATTGTTCATTGTAACTTTTTTGCCTTTATTGGCTTTTTTTAATATAAATATATCTGCTCAGGGTGTTTTTTTCCCTACATGGCCAGTTTTTACTATGGGTGGGGAGTATGGTACCAGATACTATGAAGAAGACGATGAGGAATATACAGAGTATAATATAGTAAAAGCTTATGCAAAAATAACAGAGGAGATTTTTTCAAACATATTTTACATCGCTGATTTCTCTTATTCACAATACGATTATGAGAATGATACTGTCGATAAGGAGAGTTTCAGCCTTTATAATTATATCAAGATCAAGACTTTTCCTTATGTAATTATTAATCTTATTTTTGCCTATAAGGATGTCACCTACACTAATAACCCGAATAATAGCTATACATTTTATAAGGTCGGATTTAACTTCAAGTACAGATTTATGAAGTATGCATATATCTATTTGAGTTATTTTTATAGTAAAAAAATTATCGTAGATGGTCTTGATTACTCTCTAAATACTGCTTATATTAGTCTTGAGATGCCAGTTTGGCTTTTGATGATCTCTTTTTATGGTAAAATGGATTACAAAATTTTTGAAACATCAAATTCAACATTTAAATATCTTGTTGGATTCGATATAACTTTCGATTTCAATGATTTATTCAAATGATTTTTTTCTTTTCTGCATTGTATAGATTATTTCTGCATCGCATAGAAAACAATATAACCCTTAATTTTTACATGTATTATTGATGTTGAAAAGTTATATACAGGTGGTTCAAGGAGGTGAAAATAGCCTTTTATCTCAAAAATATAGTTGTTCCCATAGTTTTTAGAAACTGCAGTCATAATGCAATTTGCTGCAGCTTCATATAAGACCTGCTCTGTTAGATTCAATATACTGTTTTTTTTATCAAAAAAGGAGATGGAAGCATCGGCTGAAGATATAAAGCCACTTACTGAGGTGCTTCTTTTTACCCTATTTCTTATATCATCCGTTATAGTCAACAGGGATGTTTTTTCTATGTAAAATCCACAAACATTTGATAGCTTATAGGGAGAAAGTCTGTATTTTATAAAATTTTTATCAAAATATGTTTTTGTTTCAAAACCATTTGCCTTTTGTGACCTATTGTGCATAAAAGAAATGCCGGTGAACATAAGATTGGCTATAAGCTGCTGGTTGCTTTCGATAAATGAATCAATGGTTTCATTGGTCAATGATTCTGGATCTAAAATTATATTCGAGGAAGAAAATATTTTCACTTTTTCTTCCTCTGTTAAAAAAGCCGTGTACTGGTAAGGGTTTATAAAATAACCGCTTATTGCGATTCTATCGAGAGAGTCAATATTTAAAATAGAAAAACTTACAAGGCATAGAGATAATAATATTAATAGAAAATAAAAAACATAAAATTTAAAATTTTTCATCACTTTTATCAGTGTTTTGAAAATTTCATTATCTTCATTTTGCCATCTTCTTTTTTAAATCGCCACCATGGAGTGTCTTCTACGACACCATCTTTTCTGATCAACTGAAACTTTATCGCTACCTCATCGTTTTCATATGGTTCTATCTGGATTATCTTTATCTTTTTTATCTTTCTATAGGTATTGACGATTTCATTAAACTTTTCTGAACTTTTATCCTGTGCCATGTCAGCGACAAAGTAGGAAAATGAATCTAAAGCAGGACCTGTCAAGAGGTTATTATAGATCCTGTCAAATTGGCCTTCTTTTGAGTATGAGATATATTTGTTTATCGTTTGAGCGCATTGTTTTTCAGTTGAGCAAGAAGTAAATATTATAAAGAGAAGACAAAAAAGTAAAAAATATTTTGATTTCATATTTTACCCTTGGTAGACTTAATTTACGTTACTATATGATTTTCGAATGGAATTAAAAATTCTTAATCCTTTCAATACAGCATTTTTATCAAAGGAAATACTGAATTTTATATCATTTGAAATATAATCTATAAGAAATTTATCGAGAAATTCTTTCAAAAGTATTCCATCTCCACCAGTGATGACTATTTGAATTACATTGCTGTTATTTGAATGTTTATATCCGATATCGCAGGAATTAACAGAGTTATTATTGTTCGAATTTTTGTCTTTTATTAACTTACAAAAGTTATTTATTGCAAGTAAAACACTACCAAATATTGCATATTGTAAGCCAAGACTCAAAGATTGTAATGTTGAAAACCCAAAAATACTGGAAGTAGATTTATCTATCTTATACTTTTTTATTTCATCCATGCTTATTGCTGGAAGTAGCCTTGTATTCTTATTTAGTATGCTGGACTGAAGTTTAAAACCTGCGGTAATAAAGCCTCCTGAGTAATTTCCATTTAGCAATGTGTCTATGGTCATTGCGGTGCCACAATCTATAGAAATTATTGCATCTTTGCCAAAAAAATAAGCTACGTAAAACAGCAAAGCCAGCCGGTCTTCTCCATATGAAGAGAGTTGATCGTATTTGAATGAAAAAAATTCGTTATCAAAGTAAGAAATCCTGTAATATTTAACATTTTGACCAAATATTTTCTTAATATTTTTGATTATGCTGTATGTTTCTTTTCCCCTAACGCTGCAATAACATAGATCTATAACATTTATGTCAGCGAACATGCCCTCATGCCTTCTTATTTTTTTTAATGTTTCGAAAAAATCTTTTTCTCTATCAAAGGAAAAGCTATCCTGAAAATCTTCTTTAAGGCTTTTATTATTGTTATCAGAATCATTATAACTATCTATGGAAATTTTAATATGGGAGTTTCCTATATCAATAAACAGTGAACTTTTTTTCATGTTCATCTTAAAGCCCCACTGAGATTATTTTATGATAACAATTTCGGTCTCTGGAACAAAACCAAAGTTAGAATAAATCTTATCTTTTATAAGATCTATAAGATAAAGCACATCATTCTGTCTTGCCTTTCCGGTATTTATGATAATATTTCCATGAAATGGAGCTATCATCGCATCATTATGTGCAAGACCTTTTAGTTTTAATCTATCAACTAAAACTCCAGTTGGAGTACCAAAATTATGGTTGTTTTTAAAAACAGATCCACAGTTTGGGTATGAAAAGTGCTTTTTAGATACCCTGTCCTGTTCTATTTTATGAAGTTCCGAAATGCAGGCATCATCGAAATATTCAAATAATTTTGTAATATTTTTTAGATTATAAAATTGATAAAACTCGCTGAGGTTAGAGCAGGTTAACAGGTTGTCTGTTGCAAATTTTATAAATAAATTATATTTATTTGCAGTAAAGATAGAATGATCCAGTTGTGATATGGGATTTTTACGGATATTTAAAAAAATATTTAATATCAACCAGCTTTTTTTCTGAAAGATCGAATCTTTATACGAAAATTGACAATCTTTACCTGAGATTTTCTTTATCTTGAAATCATCAAGATCAATGTATTCAACATATTTTACGACCTCTGAAAAATCATGCTCAAAATATCGTACATTCATATAAGCTGCAGCACCCACACTCCCGGGTAAAAGATAGAAAAAACAGCCATCTGGTATATTTAAAGCTGCATAAAAAAGTGATATAAGGCTCAGCGGAAAACCTGAAGAAAAAGAAACTTCGTTTTCTTTAATATCGCATTGTATAAACTTTCTTGTACTTATAAAGATAGTATCTCTGTCTGGCTTATCAGGGAAAAGTATATTTGCACCATTTCCAAAGAAAAATGGTTTTAAACCCGCCTTTTTGCTGTGTTCAAGAACTTCGAAGATCTGTTGCTGGTCTTCAACAAAAGTAAAATAGTTTGCTTTACCACCTATATTGAAGGTGCTTAAGGTTGAAAGGGGATAATTTTTAAATATTTTTAGTTTCTTTT
>JAAYUW010000025.1 GCA_012517545.1 Exilispira sp. | reverse complement strand
ATTTCGTAAGCTCTCTATAGCAAAAAGAATACTTAAGTGTTAATAAGGTCTTATCATAAAGCGAAAGCAAAATTTTCTAATTTTTTATTTAAGCCAATATTTTATATCATAATTATTTATATCATAATTATTTAACTTCAATATAGTATTCAAGAGCGCCTATAAACTCTGTGTCCCTATCAAACCCGGCAAAGATGTACAATATATATTTACCCTTACCGGGAAAATTAACAAAAATAGACCAGGTAGTTACATTCGAGTTTATCTGTTTTTGGCAGTTAACCTTAGCTGCTTCTTTTCCATTTTCAGCAAAGTAAAGCCCACCAAGAATTTTTGTACCTGGAATATCTGCCTGTATTTTTATCTCAAGATTAACTTTGTTTGTTTCAATTCTACCATATGGGTGTGAAAGATTTGAAAAACCAAGCTTAAAAAAGATAGGCCAGGTCCTCACAAGTTTGATAAAAGTATCTGCATCAACAGCAATTTCAAGCAACTGCCAATTCGGATCATCCGGGAAATGAGAATATATTAAAAAAGATGGATTTGTACAAAAGTAAAACTCTTCATAATCTTTTATAAATTTTTTACTGTAATCAACATAACCTGCTCCCCAGGTTGGATCCGCAAGATACCATTTACCATTTATTTTTAGAGAAATCCAGGCATGATTGTCCGCTGGGAGGGTGGTTATCTCGTACGAGTAGTTATAACCCTTTGCATAACCCGTAATGACCTGGCATTCTAAACCTGCTATATCTGCCATCTGCTTAAATAAAGATGCATAACCGCTGCACACTCCAACCCTTTTACTAAAAGCAGTTTGAGCATCATAACTTGTTATCGAACCGCTAAAGTAGCCGTCAACATCATAGGCAATATTATCGGTAATCCAGATCCAGATTGCCCTAAACTTCTCAAGTTCACTTTTAGCTGGTTTTAAAAGGTAGTGGGTAAGAGTCTCGACATTTTGGGCTTGAGAAGATGGCACAGATCTAGCATATTCGTCAACCTTTTTTAAGCTTGATATATCTATCATCTCATACTTTTTGTAAGAAACTTCACCACTTTGTGTGCTTAATGCCTGATCTGTTTGATTACTTCCAGAATCCTCATCAACAGGCTTTTCAATAAACAACAAAAAGCAACTATTTAAGAATAACAAAGCAAAAATGACAACAAAAGAGGATATGACTTTTCTAACCTTGTTAGATCTAGAAAAAAAGTTTCTCATACTGTTCCTCATAAAAAATTTTCTCTAGCAAAATTATCCAACTATTTTAATTTTTTTCAATTTTCCAGATCATTTTTTCATATTTATAATATTATTCTTACATTAATAAATTACAGGCAATCATTCAGAACTTTTTACAGGTTTGTTTTTATGCTTGAGTTTTTTACAATGTAATTTTATATATTAGGACTTTTTATGCTACAACTTTTTATATGATAGCTGTTATTCTGATCGCTTTAATAAAGGTAACTTTTATATTACAGCTTACCAGGTGGCAAAAAAAATACGTTATGGTAGTTAAGAAATGGTAAAGTAAAAAACTATTGTATTTGCAAGGGATAAAAGTTAAAAGCAAATGAAAATTTTTATTTTCTCTTTAGTAAATTCACAGCAAGCAGGATATCCGGTTTATATGATAACTTCGATCTTCTAAGCGATTCCAGACCAAGGTCATCTTCTCTGTTTATATACTTATATTTGTTTAAAAGGAACTGTGCTGTCTTTTTATTTATCATCTGCGCCACGCCAATATAGTCGGTATCAAATTTTTCAAAGTGCACAGTCGCCATCTCTTCTGTTTGCCTGCTAAAAATAGAAAAAGCGACAATTTGAGCCTTTACTTTTAGGACTACAAGCCCAAGATCGAGATCCTTTACATACTTACAGATCTTTTCAAGGATGTGAAGCTCGATTTGCATCGTTTCATCAACTTCTCCCTTGTTGTTTAACCATTTTTTTGCAAGTTCAACGCAGCTTCTGAAGTTTTCACAATCCATCTTAATTTTTTCAGTTTCAAATGTTTCATTTTCAGGGTAATTTTTTATGAACTGAGAGATCAGGTTCCTCTTTCCGTGCAGATCCCTTCCTGCAAGATTTGCCAATTTGTCAGTTTTATATATATAGTTAGCGCAACTTCTATCTTCAATAACATCAAAGTAAAAAGACAAATCAGGGTTCGCAGCGATGAAATCGTCTGAACAAAAACAAAAGTTTCCGCTTTTATCTGAGCTTTTAAAGATATCTGAAATCTCTTTAAGAAAATCAAGATTATAAGGTTCACCGACTGGCATAAAGATCAAGTCTTTTACCGGATTATAAATAACGAGATGATCCTCAAAGGTAAACCACTGATACCTATATATATCCCCATAAAATATGAGATTTGAAAAATTATAGTCACAATGCATGACTGGATATTTTGCATAGTACTCATAAAAAGTATTTTTATCATCTATTGAAACATCTTTTAGTTCAATTTTCCGTTCCATTTTACCTCGACTTAACTATTTTTATATCTAAAATAGGTTTATACAACTGGTATTTTCAAGTATTGTGTATAAACATCTATTAGCCTTTATTTACCTTGTATTCGTAAAATAAAAGGCACAAAGTTTTCCATCTTTTCAAAACCAGCAAGCTCATAGAACTTTTCAGTACCTGGAGCCCCTATTAAACCAATCCAGGATATCCCTCTTTTAAGAAGAAAAGTTTTTATATGTGATAAAATAAAAAGGCCTATTCCTTTACCTCTAAATTCTTTTTTTACGGTAACATCCTGTATATAAGCATCGCTGACTCCATCAGATAAACATCTTGCCATTGCAACTATTTCAT
>JAAYUW010000024.1 GCA_012517545.1 Exilispira sp. | reverse complement strand
TTTTTATTAAAAAAATAAAAACTTTCTCCTACCTTTTTATTCTAAATATTGCCAGACTTTTCAATATATTTACAGTATATAGCATCGATAATTTCGTTAAAATTTGAATAATCGAGCTTGTATTGAACACCTACTGATTTAAAACTCAAATCAAAAATATTTTTTATGACACCTTCGATTTTTTTTATGATTGGATCAATATTGCTTTCCTTGACCTGGTGAAGATAGACAAGTATTTCGTAATCTGAAATACAGCAAATCATATCGGTAAATCTTACATTTTCACAAATAATGTGCACTATCTCTTTCTTTTTCTCTTCCGCTATTTCATTGAACCTCAAAAGGAGTATACTAAAAGGGTAATTGTACCTTTTACACTTTTCGATTTCGATATCCATAAGTTTTGAAAAAGCTCTATCAGAAAAAACCGGTAGATTATCAAAGTACAGGTTATCGTGCCAGAAGGAATCAAAAGAAAGTTGTAGATCATAATCAATAAGGCTGACTCTAAAATAGTGACCCTTATAGCAAACAATATCGCCATTTCTAAGCACCCTGTCCTCATCGGTTAGCTTAGAATCATTTATCAAAATATCCTCTTCCTTTTCGGCTTTGATGCAATAATTCTTTTTTCCACTGTCATAAAATATGGGTAAAATGATATTTAAAGTATTAAATGAAACATTTGAGAATTGTGATAAACAGGCGATGGTCCTTTTTTGACCAGGTTCAAGTAAACTAACAAACCCACCAATATTCATCTTTATCTTCCCGAATATAGACTTAAATAATTTTTACAATCTTTTAAAAAAGTTTCAAATGTTTTTTATATATCTTTGTATATCCGGTTAATGTATATTTTTTAGGCTCTTCACAGCTTTTATTTATAGTGCTTAACCGTACAAAAAAGCTAATAACGAAATAATGCTGCTAAGTTTATTCCAGAACTTTATATTCCAGAATTTTAGTTATTTTAATAAATTCTTTTTCCAGGACTTTCGACTTTTGACTGTGGCACCCATGCTTAGTTGCACAGAGTTTTTTTTATATAATTTTCAAAAGTTTCTATATCCTCTCTTGTATCTATAGAGATCAAGTCAAAATCAACTTTTTGAACGAATATATCATTGCCATTTTCAAGCCATCGTAATTGTTCAAGTTTTTCTATCATCTCAAGTTTGCCAGGCTTAAGTTCAACAAACTTTTTCAAAGCTTGAGGGCTGTATCCATATATTCCATAGTGCTTTAAAAAAGTAAAATCAAAGCTCTTTTCCCTTGGGTAAGGAACCGTTGCTCTTGAAAAGTAAAGTGCTCTACCCTCTTCGTTGCATACAGCCTTAACATGAGCAGGATTATTGAAGGATTCAATATTTTTCTCTTCTTTAGCCAATGTAAATATGCTTCTTTGAAAAATTCTTTTATCAAATTTTTCTACAAAATCGATAAATGAGCTTAAATATTCTGCCCTTATGAGTGGTTCATCACCCTGTGCATTTATGATAAATTGATATTTTTTCCCAATTTTTCTATATGCCGCAGACACCCGATCCGTTCCCGATGGAAGCTGCGGATCTGTGTAAATTGCAGGGATCTTGTACTCATCACAAAAATTTAGTAATTTCTGGCAATCAACGGCAAAATAGAGATCCCACCTGCTATTTTCCTTCAGAGCATCATATATCCACCTTATCATTTCCTTATCTAATAGTTTTGCCAGAGGTTTTTCTGGTAATCTTGTAGAAGCAAGCCTTGAAGGAACAATAACAACTGTTTTCATAAAGTTTCCTTTAAAATAATTTTGGTGAAAATATCTTCAAAATTATTCTCGAAATTATCTTAAATTTTCATTTATAATTTTAATGATTCAATAGTAATTTTGCCTGAAATATATTAAAAAATTATTTTTAAAATTTAATCTTTTTTATCTATATTGAGCTTACTTAAAAACTCATTGACTCTTTATTTTATAATGTTTATATCATCGAATTTTTCTTTTAACTTTTGAAAAAAATCATCATCATTCATTATCTCAACAATTTTTTCTATATCTTTATAGTATGGATGATCATCATATTTTAAATTGAGCTTTTCTTTAAAGTTATCTGCAATAAAAGTTGAAATTAAAGAGTAATCTTCACTGTAGAACTGCATTGCAAAAAGGTTTGAGAGAAGCTCAATGGCGATAACTCCGCAGGTATTTTTAATGATCTCGTTGCACTTTATTACCGCATTTGCACCCATGGAAACATGATCTTCTTGATTGGCAGATACTGGAATAGAATCTACCGATGCAGGATGAGTAAGTGTTTTGTTGTAAGAAACCAGCGAAGCTGCGGTATATTGAGTTATCATCAACCCAGAGTTAAGCCCGGCATCATTAACTAAAAAACCCGGCAAACCTGATAAAGCAGGATTTAATAATCTCTCAATTCTTCTTTCAGATATAGATGCCAGTTCTGAAATCGCAATTGATAAAAAATCAGCATAAAGTGCAAGGATTTCTCCATGAAAATTCCCCTGTGAGTATATTTTATCGAGGCCAAATATAAGAGGATTATCTGTTACGGAGTTCATTTCAACTTTAATCATCTCAATACAATCATATATAGCGTTTAGCACGGCTCCATGAACCTGAGGAATGCAACGTAAAGCATAAGCATCCTGAACCTTCGAGCAACTTTTGTGTGACTCTATTCGTTTTGATTCTGAAAACCATTCCAATATCCTTTTAGCAACATCTATCTGCCCTCTATGAGGTCGAACATTTTGTATCTCAGGCTTAAATGGAGTTAAAGTCCCGTTAAGATTTTCTATACTGAATCCACCACAAAAATCAGCCCAGAATTGCAACTTTTCAGCTTCAAATATGTTGTGTATATACCATGCACTCATATAAGGTGTACCGTTAATCAAAGCAAGCCCTTCTTTTGAAGAAAGCTCAATAGGTTTAAGATTCCTTTTCTCAAGATAGCTTTTTGCATTGACTCTTCTACCATCTTCTATAAACTCTCCTTCACCAATAAGTGCCAGAATGATGTGGGCTAATGGTGCAAGATCGCCTGAAGCTCCGAGAGAACCCTTTACAGGCACAAAAGGATATACATTGGCATTTATGGCATCTTTAAGTCTCAAAAGTGTCTGTCTGCTTATTCCAGAGTTACCAGCAAGCATAGAATTTAGTCTTAATACCATGGTACCCCTAACTATATTATAAGGTGCAGGATCACCAAATCCAACACTGTGTGATCTTATAAGGTTATACTGAAGTTGTTTTAACTGATCTGCATCTATCTTTTTAGACGCAAGAACTCCAAAACCGGTATTTATACCATAAACTACCTTATCGGAACTTGTAATCTGGTCTATTATCTCTCTAGCTCTGTCCACCCTTTTAAGTGCATCTTCGGAAATCTCTATAGAAGCTCCGTTATAAACTATATTATGATATGATTCAATGCTTAGTTTTCCATCTAAAACTTCTATATGAGATGAATGCTTTTTGTTCTCTTTTTTTTCCATCAACAAACCTCCAGATTATTAATTTTTTTCGATAAACTTACCGGAAATTTGTATGTATGGCTAAGAGATTCAAAAAAGTGAATAGCGAGAACATAAAATTTCCGGATGAACTCTCATAAAACTTTTGTTAATAGATCTGTTAGAGAATATCATGCTAAAACTATTCAACCAGCAAAATTATAAAAATCAATTCCTTAATTTTGCAAAGTTTATCAGCAAAAATTTAAATTAACCTGGCTCATCCGGCAAATTATCTTCGCACTCTTGGCTAGTTTGCATGGCCAGACCATAAAGAGAAAAAATGCAAAAAGTCTAAAAAGCTTATATTAACCGAAGTACAATTCAATTTCTTATCATTCCAGATAAACTGGATGGTTAATTTGAAATATTGTGCAATTTTAATTGACTAATTTATAAATTTGTCTTTTATTTTATAAATTTAATAGGAGATTATCTATGAAGTATAAGGGGATAGACATAATCTCGTTACATGATCTTGACAGATCTTTTTTAGACTATCTTATGAAAAAAACAAAAGAAGTCAAAGAAGGGAAGTGGCAAAATGCCTGTAAAGGTAAGATTGTCGCTTCCCTTTTTTTTGAGCCATCTACAAGGACTAAACTCTCATTTGACACTGCAATAGCACTGACTGGAGCTTCAGTAATAGGTTTTTCTTCTGCTGCAGCATCTTCCACTTCAAAAGGAGAATCGCTGTCAGATACCATTAAAACGATAGATCAATATGCAGATATTATTGTCATGCGTCACTCAGTAGAAGGAGCAGCAAGAAGAGCAGCTGAAGTTGCTAATGCACCAGTTATCAATGCAGGAGATGGCGCCAACCAGCATCCAACTCAAACATTTCTAGATCTATTTACTATATTTGAACTCAAAGAAAGAGTTGATAATCTAAAAATAGGACTTATGGGTGACTTAAGATTTGGTAGGACCATTCATTCACTTGTCATGGCTCTATCATTTTATAACGCTGAACTTTTTCTTATATCACCTTCTATTCTTAAACTTCCATCATATTATCTTGACTATCTGGAGAGTAAAGGGATCAAGTATCACGAACTTGAGGACTTTACAGAGGTTGGTAATGAGCTTGATGTTCTATATTGCACCAGGATTCAGAGAGAAAGATTTGCAGATCCTGTTGAATATCAAAAAGTTGCAAATAGCTATGAAATCTCAAGAGATAACATCGAATCACTTGCTAAAAACACTATAATCCTTCATCCTCTTCCAAGAGTCAACGAAATATCACCAACTGTTGATGATGATCCTCGGGCTCGATATTTTTACCAGGCAAAAAATGGAGTTTATACAAGAGCTGCACTTCTTGGAATAGTTGCAGGTTCGATAAGTTAGTTATTATTATTTTGTATGATGGTAAACCCGATATTAATAGTTTCATCATTGAAGAGAAAGCAAATAAAACCAATAAAAAAAATTATAAGAAATGGAGAACTCAAAAAAAAGATCGTAAAAATGAATAAGGTAAAATAGATAAAAAGATAAAGAGGAGAGATTAAAAAGATGAAAGAAATATATAAGGTTTACAGGATAGAAAATGGTACCGTGATAGATCATCTCCCGGCTGGAACTGCTTTAAAGGTAATAGAAATAATAGGTAAAAATTCCGATGATTTTATTGCAATAGGGATGAATCTTGATTCTCGTAAAATTGGTAAAAAAGATCTTATTAAATATGAAAATAAATTTTTAGCCAGGGATGAGACCGATAAATTGGCCTTGCTAGCTCCTGGAGCATCAATAAATATCGTGAAAGATGGAATGGTGGTTGAAAAGAGAAAAATATCAATACCAGCCATATTAAAAAATATAATAGCCTGCAAAAACCCGAATTGCATATGTAATCTGGAAAAGGTTGAAACAGAGTTTTATCTTACCAATGAAGAAAAAAAACAATATCGTTGCAAATATTGTGAAAGAGAGTATGAAATAAGCGATGACTTCTTATTCTGATAAGATAATTATTTCTGAAATAATTAACCTCAATGGCGACCTTGCACTTATTTCAAATAACACTTTTTTTAAACCTTCACAATCAAAAAGTGTTTCTGATATTGGAAAGATTGGCCAGTTCAATATCATTGATGTTAAAGAGCAGGGTTCTTTTTTTATCCATAAAACTTCGAAACCATATGACGAATTTTCAAAAGATTGTAATATAAACTCGTATGGAGAACTTGTCTCTTCAACTCAAGATTCATTTGTTTTGTCTACAGCGAGAAAGGCGATTCTAAAAAAAGAAAAACTTATAGATTTTATCCAGAATAAACTTACATTTAACCTTATCGACTACTATATTGGCAGATTCGGATTACTTCTTATATTTGAAACACTTGATTATACAGCAGATAAATTTTTAACTTTTCTTTACAAAAAGATACTGGATAAAGAATGTGAAAATCTATTGCCATTTTTTATAAAGGCATTTTATAAATTGCAAGAAAAGACATTCATCTGGTTTTTTTTTCCTGAAGATCTATGCTTGATAGTTGATGAAGCAATTTTTACAGATTTTTTATCAAATTACGATACAACTCTTCTTTTTAAGCCCATTTTTGAAAGATCCTTCGGAATATCTACAATTAAATATGATTGCATCAATTACGATTTTACTCAAAATGATTTATTGAAAAATTACTTCAATAAGTCTGATTTGATTAAGAAGCAGAGTTTTTCAGACAGGAAATCTGGCTATTTTATTATTAACAAAGATAACTATTTTTTTATTGGAGTAAATAATGATTGCAGGATATTCAAAAAAGGTTCTTGTAAAGATGGTTTTGAAAATTTGTATCATGAATATGTGAAATTTAATAGTAACAGTAGATAAAAGGATTAATAATATCAGCAGGTAGCTCCTTTAATACTACCAGTAGAAAAACCTATAGACAAACTTGTCGAATAATTGTTTACCAATTTTATTATATAGATTAAGGCTTGATGTTTATATTTTGCAGGAAATACTATTTTACTTCCCAATACTTTATAATTAATTGAAGTAGTGCATCAATCTCTTTTAATGCAAAGAAGTATCGATCACTGGTTACAGAAATAATGACTTAAATTAATAATTATACAGATAAATGCATAAATAATTATTTAAATAAATATAAAGGAGTCGAGATGCTTTACAGAAAACACTTAGCTCAAGCTTTTACCTACAAGTCTGGAAGACCACCAGAAGATTTATTAAAAGCAAAGGGGATCAAGAAAGTTTATCCATTAGCTTCAAATGAAAATTATCTTGGACCTTCTCCAAAAGCCCTTGAGGCGATCAATAAGGCTAAAAATGAGATCCATATCTACCCTGACACCCTTTGCAGTGAACTTAGAGAAAAAATTGCTAAACTTTATCATGTAAATGTTGATAACACCCTTATAGGAGCTGGATCTTCTGAACTTATAAGTATGCTATATACTGCTTTTTTAGAGCCGGATGAAAGAGTACTGAAGCCAAATCCATCTTTTATGTTGTATAAGGTTCTTGCAAGTTTTATGAATTTGCAATGTGAAGATTTTCAACTTAATCCAGATTTTTCCTATAATATTGATACCATTATCGAAAAGAATACTCCAGAAACAAAAATCATTATAGTTGTCTCCCCAAATAATCCTACAGGAACAATAATAACACAGCAGCAAATGGATAAGCTTATATCTTCTTTGAGAAAAGATCAGATTCTTGTCGTTGATGAGGCATATATCGAATTTAATGATGCAGAAAATAGTTATGACGATCTCATAAAAAAAGCCGTTGACGATAATTATGAAAAGAACATCATTGTACTGAGAACATTCTCAAAGGTCTACGCACTTGCTGGGTTAAGACTTGGCTATCTATTTGCTAAAAAACAGATTGTTGAGGGGTTTTTAAAAGTTTTAAAGCCATTTACAGTTACATCTTTAGCTGAAAAGGCTGGTGTTGCAAGTCTTGATGATACCCTTTTTGTTAATAAATCTATACAGCTGGTAAAAGATGGAAGAAAAAAATTCTATTCTGAGTTTGATAGATTAAACCTCGATTACACAAAAGGTTATGGAAATTTTATATTTATTAAAACTCTTGATATCAATAAAGTTTCTGAAGCTTTCCTTGAAAAAGGAGTTGTGGTTCGCCCCTGTGCTCAATTTGGATATGAGCAGGCAGTCAGGATAACCTATGGTGATGCTGAAGCAAACGATCAGGTTGTCAAGGTGATCAAAGAAAATCTTGACTTATTTAAAAGGAAATAGCCTTCGTTAGAATTAACTTTAACAACTATTTTTAATAATTAAACTCCTTTTTTAATTTTTTATTTAAGGATCTTGCTTTTGTGCAAAAAAGGTAAATTTTTACATTTTTTTAAAATGATTATGATTATTTTTGCATTAAAATCTTTTACTGAAAGAAAAAAGAGGTGAAATTTGCACTTTTTACGAGGAGAGCCATTAATTATTTTTTGCGAAGATTTTTTATAAGGTAATTCGAAAATTTGACAATACCTTTTATTTTAGTGAGAAATATAGAAGTTAATAAGGATAATAGAAAGATAACTGTTTCTTTTCCATATAATCCTTCTTATATTGCAAAAGTAAAAACTATTTCTGTATACAGATGGCATTCTGATTAAAAGTATTGGAGTTTTTCTGATACTGATGGAACATTGAAGAAGATTTTGAAGGTCTTTGAAGGTGAAGCGATCCACATAGACTCTGCTCTGCAAAGTTGGTTATCTCATTTTATCAACGCTGCCCCAATCTCGATATCAACGGGAAAATCTCTATCACCCACGATGTAATGCACCTGATAATTTTGAAGAACTTCGCAGAGAACTTGTTTTAAGAAAATACAGTTATAAGACTGTTAAATCATATATTTATTTCAACAGAGATTTTTTAAGATTTCCTGGGAAAACCCTTACTAACATTAATGATGAAGATGTTAAAAACTATCTACTTTTTCTAATTGATGCGAGACAATTTGCAATTTCCACAATCAATCAGGCTATTAGTGCCTTAAAGTTCTATTATGCGACAATTATTAAAAAAGCATTTGTTTATTAAGTAAAAAGACCTCGTAAGGATAGAAGGCTACCTGTTATACTGAGCAAAGAAGAGGTTGCAAAAATTATATCTTCAATTGACAATATAAAACATAGAGTTATTGTTATGCTAACATACCCAGCAGGTTTGAGAGTGAGTGAGGTGGTAAGATTAACTCCAGAAGATATAGATAGAAAAAGAATGCTTATCCATATAAGAGAGGCTAAGGGCAGGAAAGACAGATATACGATGCTGTCTGAAACAGCATTTGAAGTATTGAGAAATGACTTGCAAGAATATAAACCAGTGAAGTGGTTGTTTATGGGAATAAAGCCTGAAAAGCACATATCTACGAGAACAGTCCAGGCTATTTTTGAACAAGCCTGTGAAAAGGCAGGAATCATAAAGGGAGTTTCTTTCCATTCGTTGAGGCATAGTTTCGCCACACATTTGCTGGAAAGTAGTACAGACTTGCGGTATATTCAGGAACTATTGGGACATATAAGTTAAAAGACAACAGAGATATATACGCATGTGAGCAACAGGGATATAGGGAGGATAAAAAGCCCATTAGATAGTTTTTTTGAGAAAGGGAATAGAAGAGGTATAAAAAGTTGAGATGAAGGAAAATCGAGAAGATAGAAGGTTCATCTAGAGGGATTTATATACGCAATACTGCAGATATAACACCAAAATAGAAGAGTATATGCAATGCGGATACAATGCCAAATTGGAAGATATACGAATATTTTACTAAATTGAGATGATGTGGAAGTTCGCATGGGAGAGAGGAAATGATAGAAGTTATAAAAGACGGGGGAAGGATTAACATTTCTTTTCCTTATAACCCTGACTACATCGCGAAAATTAAAACCATCGAAGGATACAGATGGTATCCTGAAGGAAGATACTGGAGTGTGCCTTATTCTGATGGTTCTGTTGAAAGGATTCTTTCGATCTTTTCAGGAGAAGAAGTTGAAATAGACCCTTTCTTGCAATCTGCAGAATTTAAGAAGAAAAGAGAAGGAATCCTCAGCAATGTGGAAAAGGAATTGAAATTGAGAGGATACAGTCAAAAAACCAGAAAAGCATATCTCCACCATATAGGGAAGTTTCTTTGCTATTTTATGAAAGATCCCGTCTTATTAGATGAATCGCACATCAAGGAATACGTGCTTTATCTTATTGATGAGAAACGGGTGTCGTGGTCTTACCATAATCAAGCGGTGAGTGCTTTAAAGTTCCTTTATGATGAAATATTAAATGAGCATCGTGTGGTGAGCGGACTTCCACGTCCACGGAAGGAAAATAAACTCCCAGTTGTCATTAGTAAAGAAGATGTAATACTACTTCTTGAGGCAGTGAGTAATATAAAACATAGGGCGATCATGATGCTGGTATATTCTGCTGGACTAAGGGTAAGCGAAGTAGTGCGGCTGAAGATAGAGGATATCGATGAAAATCGGCGATTGATTCGAATACGAGAAGGTAAGGGTCGTAAAGACCGATATACTCTACTTTCTGATGTAGCACTGGTAGCATTACGTGAATATTGGCAAGCTTGTCGTCCAAAGGATTGGATCTTTCCTGGTTCAAAGCCGAATAGCCACATCACAACCCGCACTGTGGAGAAGATTCTGGAGGCTACTCGTAAAAAGGCAGGCATCCATGAGCATGTTACAGTCCATACATTGCGTCATAGCTTTGCTACTCATCTCTTGGAAGGCGGGACAGATCTGCGGTATATCCAGGAATTGCTGGGACATAAAAGTAGCAAAACGACAGAAATATATACGCATGTGAGCAATAAAGATATAAGTAAGATAAAAAGTCCATTGGATACTATTAGAAAAGGAGGAGGAAAATGATCGAAAGTTTTGTTCGTCCAGAGTCGTGGATAAACGAAGTACTTCGGATTAATTCCTGTTTTGGAAGGATAAACGAAATTGAGTTCGGTTATCCGCAGTTGTGCGAAAGGCAGAGCGCTAAGATATTAAAAAGAAATTGAATTGTGATAAAAGAGTTTCTTAACCCCGCCCCCTAAGACGCCCGCCGT
>JAAYUW010000023.1 GCA_012517545.1 Exilispira sp. | reverse complement strand
TGGCAACGGCACCTTTTTTAGATACAGCAGCATTTAAATATTTTTCATACTATCCTAATGCTGAAACAGCCTATCAAAATTTTTTATATGCTATAGCCCATGTGGAAGAATTGATGGCATAAATATGTTTCATATATTCAGGAGGAATAATGTATTTCAGAGATATTTTTGTTTATCCAAGATTTCCAGATAATCTAAAAAAATTACTTACTTTAGCTTATAATATCTGGTCATTATGGGATAAAGATGCAGTTAAACTTTACTTTAAAATAGATGGTGACCTTTTCAGTAAATCAGGAAGAAATCCAATTGTTTTTCTTCACTCCCTATCAAATGAAAAACTTAAACAACTTGAAAATGATAAAGTTTTTTTGTCAGAATTGGACAAAATATGGAAAAAATTTGAAGATTATCAAACAAAACAGACAGACTTTCAAAATGTTTTTAACAATTCAACTATTGCTTATTTTTCAATGGAATATGGACTTCACGATAGCTTGCCTATATTTGCAGGCGGTCTTGGGATTCTATCTGGTGATCATATAAAAGGAGCATCTGACCTTGGTTTACCTCTTTATGGTGTTGGTCTTTTATATCGATATGGTTATTTTACTCAACGAATAATGGTTAACGGGATGCAAGAAGAAATTTTTCGTGAAAATACACCATATTATATGCCAATAAAAGAGGTAAAAGATAAAACTGGTTCTTCCATATTTGTTGAAGTTCCTATACTGGATAAGATAATAAATGCAAAGGTCTGGCAAATTATAGTTGGGAACAATAGAATATTTTTACTTGATACAAATATTGAAAAAAATCCACCAGAATACCGGGATATAACAAACTATCTTTATGTCGCTGATAAGGAAAAGAGATTTCAACAGGAGATCTTACTTGGTATAGGTGGATATAGAATGTTAAAAAAACTTAGCATCAACCCAAAAGTTTATCATCTTAATGAAGGTCATTCTGCATTTCTTTTAATTGAGCACCTGATTGATTGCATAAATGAGAAAAAACTTTCTTTTGATGAGGCTCAAATTCTGGTAAAAAACTCTTCCATTTTCACCACTCATACTCCTGTTGAGGCAGGAAACGAAAATTTTTCAATTCAAATAGTAAAGAAATATCTTGATAGATATCTTTTATCTTTCAATATTGACCCTCAAGTAATCTATGATATGGGTTTTATGAGAGATGATAAAAATACCTTCTGGCTTCCAGCTTTAGCCTTAAGGTTATCCTCAAATGCTAATGCTGTTTCAAAAATTCATGGAAATGTTTCAAGAAAGATGTGGGCTAAAGGTTTTTCCAATCTTTTAGAAAAAGAGATTCCTATAGATTCAATAACAAATGGAGTTCATTATTCCTGGTTTTCTACAGATCTTAACAGAGTTTTTGAACAATCTTTAGGAACTTCATATATCGGCAAAAGAGAAGTTCTCAATATTTCAGATAATATTTCAAGTGTTGCTGATGATGAGATCTGGGGAATTCATATACATCAGAAACAAAAGATGATAAATTTCATAAGAAACAAATTTACATCTGATCTTCTTGCTAATGGTGCTTCCCCTGATAAAATCAATAAAGTTTCAAAAATCCTTAATCCTAAATTTTTTACTATCGGCTTTGCCCGAAGATTTGCACCTTATAAAAGACCATCAATACTATTTAAAGACAAAGAAAGACTTGCACGTATTCTTAAAAATCCAGATAGACCAGTACAGATTGTTTGCTCTGGTAAAGCTCACCCAGCCGATTTCATGGGTAAAAATCTCATCAAAGAAATCATCGATTTTACATATCAATATGAGTGTGAAGATAGAGTCATATTTATTGAGAATTACTCGTTAAATATTGCTCAAAATCTTGTCCAGGGAGTTGATATATGGCTCAACACTCCTATAAAACCACTTGAAGCTTGTGGCACTTCTGGCATGAAAGCTGGTATAAATGGAGTTTTAAATTTTAGCGTCCTCGATGGTTGGTGGCCTGAATGTTACGATAAGAATAATGGTTGGGCGATAACTGCTGGAGAGCCATATTCCAATGATGCATTAAGAGATCTGGCTGATTCTAACCAAATATACGATATACTCGAAGATGAAATAATACCTTTGTATTATGAACAAAATGAAAATGGAATACCTGAAAAATGGGTCTGGATGATGAAACAATCTATAATTACAACTTTTAAAAACTTCAATATTGAAAGGATGCTGAAAGAATATTCTGATAAATTCTATAAAGAAATTTCTGATTCTGTAAATTTTTTGGGTATGAATAATTATGAAAACTTAAAGAAAATAAGTGATGAATATGGTATTTTAAAACAATTCAGCAATAAAATATATATAAAAGAATTTTTTACAGATATAGATAAGTACCCTATTCTTCGTTCAGAAGATTCTATATCAGTTGAAGCTTATGTTTATCTTGACCAACTCGATCCTTCTTTTATTGAGATTGAAATTTTTTGCCTATCAGAAAAGCTAGATGGGTATATAACTCAAAAACTTGATTTTGTTGAAAAATATAAGGATAATGTAACTAAATATACTGGAACATTTAAATTAAAGAATTCTGGATTTCAACAGATAGCTATTCGCATAGTCCCAGCAAATAAATATATTAGAAAAAGTTTTCCGGACTTTATTATTTGGAAAGCATAGAGAAAGGATCAGGTTGAACTTTTTTCTATATAAATATTCTATCTATATTTAATCTATTAATAATGATTATACCTTACCACTAACAACTGTTTATAAAAGTCAAAAGTCCAAAATCTAAAGTCCTTGAATAATATTTTATAAATAAAATCAAAAGCTGAAATAACCTATTTTTTTCACCCGTACTTAGTTGTCAAAACCTAAACTATTTTTTATGCCTCTTCTCCCTCATATTATCTTTAGGAACAATCGAATATTGATCTGAATACATCAATTTGGCTAAACCATCAGTGGAGAGCATCTCGTCATTTATATATTTCTCTCTATTTGGTAATGGTTGCTCTTCATACTGAGGTTCTTCATATTTTGCTATAAAACCTTCATAATTTCTAACAATAACATTTTTAGGGCTCATTGATATTAAATAGTTAGGCATTATAGGTGTTTTTCCACCACCTCCTGGAGCGTCAATAACAAATGTTGGAACAGCAAAACCTGTTGTATGGCCTCTTAACATTTCAATTATTTCTATCCCCTTTGAAACTTTAGTTCTAAAGTGTTCAATTCCCTGCGACAAATCGCATTGATAGATATAATAGGGTTTTACCCTTATAGTCAAAAGTTTTTGCATTAACTTTTTCATAACCATTGCATCATCATTTATTCCTCTTAAAAGAACAGTCTGATTGCCAAGAGGAATGCCTGCATTTGCAAGCATTTCACATGCTTTTTTTGATTCTTCAGTTATCTCTTTTGGATGATTAAAATGAGTATTTAAAAATAATGGATGATACTTTTTAAGCATGTTAACAAGTTGTTCATCTATTCTTTGAGGCAATACAACCGGAACTCTTGAACCTATTCTAATAATTTCAACATGAGGGATAGCTCTAACTTTAGCTATTATTTTTTCAAGTTGATCAGTCCCAAGTGTCAGTGGATCACCTCCAGAGATTAAGACATCTCTAACTGTTTTAGTTTTTTTTATATATTCGATAGCTTGATCTATAAGTTCAGGACTTGCAGGATTATCTGTCTGGCCGGCAAATCTTCTTCTTGTACAATGTCGGCAATACATCGAGCATTGATCTGTAACCAGAAAAAGAACTCTATCAGGATATCTATGCGTTATAAGAGGAACTGGTGAATCAATCTCTTCATGTAAAGGGTCTGCCATATCAGCTGAAACAATATTTGTCTCATGAACTGTCGGGACAGCTTGTCTGTATACTGGGTCATTCTCATAGTCAGTTATATCTATAAGAGAGAGATAATAAGGGGTTATCGCCATTCTAAGAATCTTTAGATAACCTTTAATATCTTCTACTCTCTTTGAATCCCACTTAAAGATTTCACCAAGAATTGCAGGATCAGTTACTCTATTTTGCAACTGCCAGTGCCAATCATTCCATTTTTCATCGGGGATTTCTTTCCAATAAGAATTTTTATTCATATTTTTCCTCCTGAAAGTTAAATAAATTTTATAGACTTTTGATTTTAAACTTAAACTTTTATTCACCCACAAAAATGTATTGCTATTGTCTATTCTATTTCAAAACTAAAATCCAATACACAATTTGTACTGTACATTGTATCGTTATTTTTTATTCTCTTAATTATCTTTAAACTAGAATAGTTCTTAAAAGATGGTTTTTCATTGCAATAAATAATAGCATTTTTATCCGATTGTTCTATATAAATATATAAAGTATAAATCCCTATTGTCAAATTTAACGAAGTCAGGCTTAACTCGTTATATGATTTAGGAGTGGAAATCAAATAACTATCTGGTATTTTTCCTCGATAAAGTAAAAAAGATTCATTTATTTGTTCTCCTTTATACAATGATAAAACTATTGAAGCATTTTGATTTAAGCTGGACTTTAACAAAATTTTTTTAACATTTATTGGTTTTTCTATGTAAATTGTTTGCAAAATTCTATTTTCTGAGCTGATAGGAATTTCAACATTGCTATCAAATCCAGAGAAGTAAAGATATTTTTTCCCATATTTTACAAGTTCAATACCCTTATAAAAGCTATAATTATAAGGCATATCAATAGATCTATATGAAGAAAAAAGATTTTTATATATTTGAGTCATATTTGAAGAAAGCAAAACCAAATCCTGAGAAGCAAATTTTTCAATCTCTATAGATTCACTGATATTATTTTTCGTTATCTGAATATTATAAGTCTCATTAAATGTAACCTTATCACTTCCAGATTTATAAAAAATATAATGCAAATCATCAAAATTCAAAGCATATCCCAGGCGAATGAAATTATTGAGAGAATAAAAAGTATATGTAAAAGGGTCAAAAGCTATCCAGCCAAAATTTTTGCTCCAGATTTCAAGATATGTAAATGGATTTTTACCTGTAAACAATAAAAAAGGTTCTGTTTTAAGAGTTTTACTTATCTCATAGCTTTGTTGAATACCTAAACCACAGGCTGCTCTGACCGGAATGCCAAGAATCCTTAAAATAATCATGTATAAATTCAATATCTCTTCTCTATTTCCAGTTTTTTCGTTCAATACATCAGATGGTTTTCGATCTTCAAAGTTGCTACAATAATTGACTGAAGATTCAATGTTAATCTTTAACGCTATAAGTAACGCAAATAGATCAGTCTTACCCTCTGAGATAGCTTTTGCATAAGAAATAAGCTGATTAATATCTTCAAGTTGTTCATATTCAAGATAAATTTGTGTATTCTGATCAATCTTTTCAAGATTGTAAGGAAAAGAAACAGGAGAATAAGCCGGGACATATGATTTCAAGGAACCATAAAACTGCAAATTAACTGAAAAGCCAAAAATGTTTTTATATGAAAATTTTAAAATCTTATTTCCACATTTATCGAATATAATATCTTTACTATCTGGTTCAGGATTAAATAAAACTTTTGAAGTATAGTTTTGAATATTAAACTCTTGATTGCTGGAAGTATAATTTTGAGGATATAAAAACTCAAATTCTGCAAAATTACCCCCAAGATTTGCAAATGAGCGAGATACCTGAACAGATAGATTGGATTCTATAACTGTTAGATCGGATAAAATAAAAATAGGACTCTCAAATGTCAATAATATAAGGCAAAAAAACAAGCTAAATAAAATAAATTGCAAAATTTTATTTTTAAAAATCATTACCTGCTAAATTTACATTAAAAAATTTAATTTTCTATATTGTTTTTGAATATTCAAAAAATTTTTGAAAATTGAAGTCTAAATTATATTAAAATCATTCTTGCTTATTATCATTAGTATGTTAACTATTTTATGATATTTTTAATTAAATTTTGTTAGAAAATTATATAAGTATTTTAAAATAAAATCCAAAATTACTGCAAAAAACTAAAGTTCTTTTTAACGGATTTTAGTATAACTATTATATTTTGATTTCTCTTTATTAAAACAAATAAGAGAAAAATATTTATATCTAAAGGAAATATAATTTTCCGAAAAATTTTAAAAATATAATTGCATATTGTCAAAGGTAAAATATGAAAAAATCGAAAAAAGCAATAGTAGTGGGTGGCGGAACTGGTGGACACATAATCCCGGCAGTAGTAGTGGCTAAAGCATTAAAGAATAAAGGATATTCAGTAGTATGGATTGGTTCAAAGAAAAGCTATGAGCTGGAAGAAAAGCTTATACGATTTTCTTTTCCCAATATAAAAATATATCATATACCTTCTGGCAAGCTAAGAAGGAGCGGTAGCACTTTAAGGACTCTTATTGATCTTAGAAACATTGCAGATATATTTGCGTTTATTTCAGGCATTTTTGTATCATTTTTTATATTGCTGAAAGAAAAACCCCTATTTGTATTTTCAAAAGGTGGTTTTGTTTCTGTTCCAGTAGCAATATCCTGTAAAATGACAAAAGTTCCTTTTTTTACTCATGAGAGTGATTATACTGTTGGACTTGCCAATAAAATAAACTTAAAATTTTCAAAAAAATTTTTCTACTCTTTTGAAGATACCTTAAAATATCTACCAGAAAATAAAGCAATATTTTCTTCAAATCCTGTTAGAGAAGAATTTTTCTCTAATAATAAAGATGAAGGACTCAAAAGATCCGATAAAATTACAAATTCACTCCCTTTGTTTGATGAAAAGGTTAAAGATTTTTTCTTAGATTCAGATCTCAACTCCAAGTTGATCCTTATTCTTGGTGGTTCACTTGGATCTCAAAGAATAAACAATATCATATTTAAACTTGCTCCAATTTTAACTCAAAAATATTTGATAATACATCAAACCGGGAAACTAAATGATTTAAATCTTAACTTCAATTCTGGCAAAGAAGAGAAAATAAATCAAGGTAATTCAAACAAGTATTTTAAATTCAATCCTTTTGGTCTGAAAGGTTATTTGCAGATAGAATTTATCTATAATGGTATTGCTGAGCTTATGAAACTATCTGATCTTATAATTTCGCGTGCTGGAGCAAATCTTGTGTTTGAAATAGTTGCATCAAAAACACCTGCTATATTTATACCCTTAAAAACGGCTTCAAGAGGAGAGCAAGAAAACAATGCTCGTTATTTTGCAAAAAAAGGTAATTATATTGTTCTTGATGAAGAAAAACTGGACGATAAAATTTTATTCAACGAAATTGAAAAGATTTTTGATTCACAAATTCTTATTAAAGGTAGTCAGTTAGATTCTCAGGTAGCTACAATAAATATAAACTCTCTTATTAAGGCAGAAGACATAATCATATCCTCTATAGAGAAAGAATTAAAGATTAACTCTTAAATAGACTTATCAATTTTCCAGAAGTAGTCAGAGATTTTTAGAGAAGATAATAAAATTATCAATATTTCCATACAAATTTTTGCATAAAAAAATTATTTATAATAAAATTGGCAATTCTATCATTTTTTTCTTGTAATTTAGAATCTAAAATTTATAATCAATAATAGGAGGAAGGTATGTCTAAAAAGAAATTAGTTATACTTGCTCTTATTTCTTTGGTTCTTATCTTATGCTTTTCTTTTATTTCATGTGCAAATAAAGAAGAATCAGACAAGACATCTGCTATTCAGGGCAGAAAGATTAAAGCTGGATTTATATATGTTGGACCAATAGGTGATTTTGGTTGGTCAAACGCTCATGAGGTTGGTAGATTATATGTTGAAAAAAAATTTCCCTGGCTTGAAAGCGTATATCTTGAAAATGTTCCCGAGGGGGATGTAGAACGCTATATTGATAGACTTATCAATGAAGAAAAATGCGAGATTGTATTTACCACAAGTTTTGGTTTTATGGATGGAACTTACTCTGCTGCAAAAAAATATCCTGATAAAACATTCATGCATTGTTCAGGTTATAAGAGAGATAGTAACCTTGGAACATACTTTGCAGAATTATATCAAGCTTACTATTTAAATGGACTTATGGCAGGAGCATTGACTAAAACAAATAAAATTGGTTATGTTGGTGCACATCCTACACCTGAAGTAGTTAGACATATAAATGCTTTTGCCTTAGGTATAAAAGAAGTTAATCCAGAAGCAAAAGTCTATGTTAGATGGCTTTACTCATGGTATGACCCTGCAAAAGCAAAAGAAGCTGCAGAATCTCTTATTTCAGAGGGCATTGATACACTTGCTTTTACAGAAGATTCAACAGCTGTTGTAGATGTTGGAGAGGAACATACAAAAAATGGTAAGCAAATCTATGTTTTTTCGCATTATAGTCCTATGCAGAAATTTGGACCTGACGCTGTTGTTTCAGGTCAACTTGTCGATTGGGGCATAATGTATGAAGAGATTTTAAGAAGGTATTATACCGGGACATGGGATAATAGAGATCTCTGGTGGCTTATGAAAGAAGGTGCATGTAAAATTGGTGGCGAATATGACACACCTATAAACAGTAAATTTGTTGATGCACTCAAGGCTAAAACTACAAATGATCCAGTTTTAGGAAAAATATCTATTTATGATCTTGTATTTAAGAGAATAGCCCAGATGAGCGAGCCAACTGTTTTGTTCGATCCTTTTACTGGTCCTATCAAGGATAACAAAGGCATTTTAAAGTTACCTCCAAATGTTAGAGCTTCTTACGATGTTTTATGGAGTGTCGATTGGTTTGTCAGCAATGTTGTTGGAAGTGTTCCAAAGCAATAAATTTTCATTCTTTTTATTTTTGAGCAATTTTATTCTCCTTTTGTCAAAATAGGGGGAAGAAATTCCCCCTGCTTTTTATATTTTTTCAATCCTCAGAAAAAGTGTGGTTACATTCAATCAGAATTTTGAAATGAATTTAAAGAGAATGCTTTTTCTTTGTATTCTTTTTAAAAGTAAAATTCTTTTGTAAATAATAAATCATTTTAATTTATGAAATTTTAATAAGGATTTTTGAAATGAAAGAAAAT
>JAAYUW010000022.1 GCA_012517545.1 Exilispira sp. | reverse complement strand
TTTTTTGCTTTTCTTTTTTCTTTTTGTCACTTAACCAAAACAAAGAAGCGAATATCGAAAATAGGCTCTTTGCAATTTTTCTTTGTATGGCCAGGTCTTGAAAACTAACGAAAAGTTAGAAGATAATTTGCCGGATGAACCATAATTAACTTATCCTATAAATATTTATTTACATTAAGATTTTACTTGTAACAATCTTATTGATACACAAGGCATCAAAGTTGAACAATTCAGATCCAGGCGAAAGTTATTATTTTTTTGATCTTTTAATTTTGTAATTCAAAGTTTACAAATGGATTTTTCAAGCTATGCTAAATATATAAGTGATGAAATGCAAATAAGTTAAATATATCTACACTGAAACTTTTAATGGGATTAAGATGAAAGTAACTTTTTTTATAGCTCAAAGATATCTTTCTGGGAGAAATGGCAAAGGGATTTTCTCTTTTTTTTCCATAATATCGATTCTTGGTATAATCCTTGGTGTTGCAGCTCTAATCTCGGTTATTTCAGTTATGAATGGTTTTCAAGAAAATATGCAACAAAAAGTGATTTCGTTGCAGTCTTTTCATCTTTCAGTTAGTTCTTTTAGCTCAGAACCCATAAATTATCTTGAATATATGGATAAGATAAAGAGTGTTCCTCATGTTGAGGCTGTTTATCCTTATATAGAATCTGCTGTTCTTTTCAATGCAAATGGTTCAACACGAGGAGCACTTCTTAGAGGTTATGATAAATCCTTTTTTACCTCTGAAACTTTGAAAAAAAATGCTATTGTTATTGATGGTTCTTTAGAACATCTTAACAGTGAGGATTTTATTGCAACAGGTGATCAGTTTTCAATACTCTATGGAACTCGACTTTCAAGTAAACTTCTTGTTACGGTTTTTACAAGTTCTATATTTCAGCCAAAGATAAAGCTCTTTACAATAAAAGCATTTATAAAAACCGGATTTTATCCTATAGATTCAGGTGTTTTATACACTACTCTTGAAAATGCTCAACAACTACTTGCAATGCCAGGGAAATGCAGCTACATAGGCATTATTGTAGATAAACTTGCTAATGTTGAAAAGGTTAAAAGTTCTATTGAAGATATTCTTCCCTTTGGTAAATTGCAGGTTTCAACCTGGTACGATTACAATCGAACCACTTACTCAGCATTGAAAAATGAGAAAACATTGATGTTTTTTATAGTTTTTATGATAATCCTTGTCTCTGCATTTTATATAGTGTCTTCTCAAATAATGACAGTTATGAATAAACAAAAGGAGATAGGTATCCTTAAAGCCATAGGTTTTACTCCTCTGGATATTAAAAATATCTTTATTTTCAATGGCATAATCATAGGTACTATAGGAACTTTACTTGGAACATCGCTTGGTTATATAATAAGTTTAAATTTAGATGCGATATTTGCCTTTATTGAGAACATTGTTAACGGAGCCATAAGCATACTTTATCTCTTTGTAAATGTTTTCAACTCAACAGCCATGCAACCTGAATTTCAGATATTTTCTCGAGATATATATTACTTTGATAAGGTTCCTGTTTCAATCAACTTTAAAGAAGTCATTATTATCAATATAGTCACATTCTTGCTCGTGTTTTTCGCTTCTCTAATACCGGCACATAGAGCTTCAAATGTCAAACCCAAAGAGGTTATTCATAATGAGTGATGAGATTATTGTTTTAGAAAATTTATCTAAAAAATATATAAACAAAACAGAACAAATAGAGGTTTTAGCAGATATCAATCTTTCAGTTAGAGAAAGAGATACAATCTCAATCCAGGGCATATCTGGAGTGGGTAAAACTACTCTACTAAATCTTATAGGTGGTTTTGATTCTCCAAGTTCTGGACGAATAATTTTTCAGAATGAAGATATTACTCACTATGATGAAACAGATATGGCAAAATTCAGATGCAAAAACATCGGTTATGTTTTTCAATCATTTTATCTTTTAGAAGAGCTGAATCTTCTTGAAAATATCATTTTACCAGCTTTAAAACTTGGTCTACCACGAAAAGATGCGGTTGCTAAAGCTATGGAAATCTCCGAAATTTTGAGTCTTACAAACAGGCTTAAACATTTCCCTTCAGAAATATCTGGTGGAGAGAAGCAAAGAGCAGCCATAGCAAGAGCAGTAATAAATAGTCCTAAACTAATTTGTGCAGATGAACCTACCGGAAATCTTGACATAAAACATAAGAATATCATAGCGCAACTTCTCTTTAAAATAGTGGAGTCAAATAACTTATCTTTGATACTGGTTACACATGAAGTTGATCTTGCTGCCAGATGTACAAGAAGGTATAAGATTGAAGATTGTCATTTAATTGATTTGAATAGTTGATTTTTACTGAAAATTTCTTATATTTTTGTTGTATATATAAATAAGAAAAACTTATTTTATTTGGAAAAAAACCTAAAATAGTAATATAATAGTAATATATATGATATCTATATAAATAAAATCAATATATAAAGAAAATAATTAATTCTATTTCAATAAAAAATTGACCAGCAATATTGAGGAAGAGTGAGAAATATCATGATTAAAGATGTAGATAATTATTCTGAAGATTTGAGAAAATTAATAGATGAAGTTGCAAAAAATATAGCACTTGAGATGAAATCACAGAGTATACAACCAGGTCATCTATTGCTTGGTATTATAAGAGAAAAACTTGGAATTTCTTATTTTATTATTTCATTTATCGTTAAAGATAATATTTTCCTTCTCGAACAGGATATAACTGATCTTTTGATTAAAAATATCAATAACAACCTTACAATTTTCCCATCTATTGAATTTTCCAATACTACGAAAACTTATATGCAGTATGCCAGGCAGATTATGCTTCAACTGAATGACAATATTTTAAAAGTAGAACATCTTCTTTTAGCTATTGTTATGCAACTTCACACAAGTGATTCTGCACTTGATAAGATACTTCAAAACTATAATCTAACATTCCAGAATATAATGAAGCTTCTCGAGTTATTTGGTGATAACCCTCTTCTAAAGATAAAAGTTAAGCCAAAATCAAATATGCCAACTCCAGTTGCAGATAAGTTTTGCAAGGACTTTACCGAGCTGGCATGGAAAGGAGAACTTGATCCAATAATTGGTCGAGAGGAAGAAATAAAAAGGCTCATGCAGGTTTTGTTGAGAAGGATGAAAAATAACCCTGTTTTAATAGGATACCCCGGTGTTGGTAAAACAGCTATTGTGGAAGGTCTTGCTCAATATATAGTTTCCCAGCAGGTCCCCGATAAATTGAAAAATAAGCGAATACTCAAGATGGATATGGGGATAATAGTTGCAGGGACCAAGTATAGGGGTGAGTTCGAAGATAGATTGACCAAAATCCTTAAAGATATTGAAAAAGCAAACAACATTATACTTTTCATAGATGAGATTCATACTATCGTTGGTGCTGGTGGAGCAGAAGGAGCCATCGATGCTTCAAATATACTAAAACCCTTTTTAGCTAGAGGACAGATTCAAATAATAGGTGCAACTACTTTTGATGATTATAAAAAACATATTGAAAAGGATAAAGCCCTTGAAAGAAGACTTCAACCAATAGTTGTTGATGAGCCAACTGAAGAAGAAACTGTTGAAATACTCAAAGGGCTCAAATTAAACTATGAACTTCATCATCATGTCATTTATGAAGATAATGCTCTCAGCAAAATAGTTGAATTATCAAAAAAATATATTTCCGGTAGATATCTTCCAGATAAAGCGATAGATGTTCTTGATGAATGTGGAGCTTCATTAAATCTTGAAAATGGAACGCCACCAGCTCTTTTGATGCAAACATCTAAGCAGATTGAATCTTTAATAAAACAGAAAGAATCTTACTTTTTGATGAATGATTTTTCCAAACTGCCTGAAATACAGAAGCAGATAAATGAACTTTATTCATTTTATATGCAGCAGCTTGGTAGTTGGGAAAAATCTCAAGTTCAACCTATTGTTGCTGTGGTTGATGAAGAGATAGTGCATCAGGTTGTCTCGAAAATGACCGGGGTCAAGATTGAAAAGATGAAGCAACAAGAGGCTAACAGGTTGATAATGATGGAGGATACACTTTCTAAGGTTATTATAGGACAGGATGAAGCTATCAAAGTTGTTTCAAGAGCTATAAAAAGGGGTAGACTGGGGATTAAAAAAGCAAAAAAGCCTATTGGCTCATTTATATTTTTAGGACCAACCGGTGTAGGTAAAACTGAAGTTGCAAGAAGATTGGCTGAGTTTCTTTTTGGTTCAAAAGAGTCACTGATAAGGATAGATATGTCAGATTTTATGGAAAGACATACTATCTCCAGACTAGTTGGTGCACCTCCAGGTTATGTTGGATATGAGGAAGGTGGTATTCTTACTGAGATGATAAGACGAAAACCATACTCAATAATACTTTTTGATGAAATAGAAAAGGCTCATATCGATTTTTTCAATATGTTACTTCAAATACTCGAAGAAGGAGAACTTGTTGATAATTTTGGAAATAAAGTCGATTTTAAAAACACAGTCATAATTATGACTTCAAATATTGGCTCAAAGGATATTTTGCAATATCGAGTTCCTGGGTTTGAGATAGAAAGACACGAAAGTCTTGATTTTGAAGATGTTAAGAAAAAGGTTTTGTTTCAGGTTCAAAAAACTTTTAATCCAGAATTTTTAAACAGGCTTGATGAGATAATAGTTTTTCATCCACTTGAATCAAAGCATCTTCTGCAGATAATTGATCTTATGATACTTGAGGTAAATGAAACATTATCAAACTATTCTCTGACAATCCAGATAGATCAATCTGCAAAAGAATATCTCATCGAAAAAGGTTTTGATCAAAAATATGGAGCCAGACCACTAAGAAGGCTCATTCAAAAAGAAATAGAAGACACTATAGCTCAAATGATTTTAGACCAGAAGGTGAAAAAAGGAAACAATATATTTGTATCTTACAACAAAGATGAGGGTCTACTTTTTAATATTAAGGCTTGCGATCAGATGGAGACAGATGAAAGCAAATTACTTCAAACTGAAAAATAATAAACATTTTGTAAATCTGTTTACTTTATTTTTTGTTTTAGCTTCTTTCTTCATATCAATCCCTATTTTTGCGAAGGAAACTGATGGTATTCCAGATTGGACTGCACTTTACCAGCATAAGTTTTATAGTGCTGTTATTTTTCAGTTAGAAAAAGATTTTACCATAGAAAAAGATTTAAAAAACTATGTTCTTGGAACTTCATATTTTTTTCTCAGTGAATACAATGAGGCGAAAATCTATCTTCAATCTATTAAATCTTCTAATTTCAAATTTATCAATGATCCTGTTGGATACTATCTTGGCATGATTTACTTTTTTGAAAAAAATTATGCAAAATCCGTTAGTTATTTCAACGAGATTAGTGCTGATTATGACAATCTTATTGAGAAAGATAAATTTTTGTACTATTTTGGTCTTGCTCTTAACGAAGTTGGAAAATATGATCTTGCCTTAAAGTATTTGAAGATTGGTCTTGAAAGTGAGTATGAAAATTTTAAGCCATATTATTCTTTCACAATTGGAAAAATTTATTATAACCTTGCTGACTTTTCAAATGCAGTGGCTGAATTTGAAAAATTTTTATACAAATATGTTGACTCCACTTTGATAGATGATACTCTTTATTATCTTGGAAAAAGTTATTATGCATTAAACGACCTTAAAAATGCAAAAAGAGCCTTTAGTTCTATATACAATCTTTACAAAACATCTGAATATTTTAGCAGTTCAATATACTATCTTGGCTTAATTACCGGGAATAAGATCTATTTTGAAGAAATTATTTCAAAATACCCAAATTTCGAAAAAATAGACTATGCATACTATTATCTTGCAAAGATACAATTTGACGAAAAAGATAATGATGGTTCATACAAAAATTTTTCAAAATGTTTTGATATTTCAAATAATCAAGATCTAATATACAATTGTATAGTTTACATGATCAAAATAAAAGGGGATATTCCTATCTTTTACCTTGAAAGGCTCAATGAGCAGCAGAGAAAGGTCATTCTTGAGTATCTTCTTAATTCATATCTTTACTTTAACCAGAGAGAAAAAATTAAAAATCTTGAAAATAGTATTTATATTGATGAGATTAATCGTAACAGTGCAACTTTGTTTATTCTTGGGAAGTTTTATTTGAGAGAGAATAATATCGAAAAAAGTTTATCATACTTTTCAAAGGCTCTTGCCTTAAACCCAGTGGACTACAGGATACTTTTTTTTAATGCATATTGTTACTTACAACTTGGAAATCTTGAATTTGCACAAAAATTGTTTGAAAAAGTTTTATATGAAAAAAATCTTGAAGCATATTATGGTTACTATTCTTATCTTTATCTGGGAACTATAGAAATAAAAAAACAATCCTACAAAACTGCAATATATTATTTTGAACAAATAATCTTAAAGTATCCCACTTATCCATCTCTGGGGGAAGTATATTATTTTCTTTCAGTCTCTTATTACAATATCCACGATTACAATAAATCTCTTAAAGCTATAGAACTCGCTTATAAATCCCCGGTTTATGGAAAATATCGACTTGCTTTTTTGAGACATTATTCAATAGTTCTTTTGCGATTTGATCTGGCAAAATCTTTATCGATTTTCGAGGAGTATGTATCATGTGAAGAAAATAAATCCGAAATTTATCAACTTGCAATGAAATTAGCGGATTATTCATTTACTGATTACAAATATGACTATGCTATGATTTTATATAAGTATGCAAGCAAATTTGCAGAGACAAATAAACAGGTTATAGATTCAAACATCCAGATAATAATGATATATTACAATCAAAAAAATTATGATAAGGCTTATGAAAATATAAAGTCTATCCTATCAGATAGTCTTTCTTACAGAAAGAAAGATATACTATTTGTATTTTTTTCAGTAGCTATTCAACTTGAAGATGAAACCGCTGCACAGTATTTCAATCAGTTAAACGAAGGAGAGATTAAAGATTTTTCAAATTTTATATTTCCTTTTATAACAATATTCCAGAAAAAAGGCAAGTATGAAGAGGCACTAAACTTTATAGATTTTGTCCTTGATAAAACAAAAGATAATCCGTCTTTAAATCTTGAGATATTGAGTCAGAAAGCATATCTTTTAAAAATACTGGCAAAAAATGATGAGGCTTTTGCTCTTTATGAAAGTTTACTTGAACAGGCAAATGAAGATAAAAAAGTTGAGATAGAGTTACAACTCATTGAACTTGCCACAAAGCTAAAAAATTATGAATATCTTTCTTCTCAAATTGAGCCTTTATTGAATTATAATGATACCAATCTTGATTCAAGTGCATTTTATCTTTTACTCAAATTATTTTTAAAACAGAAGATTGATAAAGACTATATATATAAAATAGCAAATCAATATCCCAGATTGAATAAGTATAAATACTTTGAAATTTTTATTCAGTATCTACAGAATCAAAATGATATCAAAAAACAAACTGATTCAAGTAAAAAATATGTTACATCATCAAATCAGGAAACAGCTTTCTGGGGTAGATTGTTTTATTCATTTGCCCTTTTTGATAATAATGATACAAAAAATTCTAAGGCTATTGCTGAATCTTTGCTAACGGTTGCAGATAGAGAGCAGAAAGAGATTATTTACTATTTGCTTGTTCTTATAGAAAAAAGTAATGGAAAGGAGAAAAATTATTGGAATCTATTCACACAGGAGTATCCAGAATCAATATTACTATAAATACTTTCTTTAAATTAAGATATTTTTCTAGATCAATATTGTTCAATAATATAATGCATTTAAAATACTTAAAATTAATTTTTAAACCAATTTTTCAAATAATTTTAGCTCTATCTTTTTTTATTTTTGTTTTTTCGATTTTTTCTTCAGGTGTTTTTGCTCAGGACAGTGAAACTGTTTATATTGAAAATATCACGATATCTGTTGATTCTTCTGAGCTTTTGATACTGGAGGAATCTATCGAAGAGATCCCGGTTAATTTTGATATCATGGAACTAACAGAAAGTTTTCTGGATTCATATGAACAGGTTTCTCTTACATTCCAAACTTTTAACTATGAAACAAATAATTATTTTATTACATTATCTTATCTGAGTTTGGCGGGATATTCAGGCTCAATTTATTTTTGTTTGACATATCCATCATCTTTTTTGCAGGGTATGGTTGATTTTACTACAGAATCTATGATTCCATTCTATTTTTTCCACAAGTTTGACCAATTCTTTCAATATGAAAGGAAATATGGTGATTGGATGCTTGATTTTATTTATAGTTCCAATATTATCAACCTTCCAGCTATTTCAAATCTTTCAAGTTATTCAAGTGTATATTCAACTCTGGATTTTAAACTTGTAAGTAGTTCAAACCTTGCTCTTTCCTCAAAATTGATATTTTTAGGAACAGAACCTTCTTTTTACCAATCTTTTATTGAAAACTTAAGTATTAGTTACTTTTATAATACTGGCTCAAAGATAGATCTGGGATTTATACTTACTCAGGCACATGCCGACTCAGATCTTTTAAATCTTCAGCTTGGTTTAAAATATAATCTTGAACCTTTTGTACTGGATATCACAGGTGGTTATGATATTTTTAACAATACTGCTGTATATCAGTTTAAGATTGGTTATAATACTGGTGATCTCGATCTTTTTATAAAGATAGAAAGGTTAATTGAATATAACATAAAACAAGATTATTACTCCACCTTTTTAGATTTAGATGATGCTTTTTTAGATTCACATTTTATGGCAAATATTTACTTTAAAACAAAATTCAAAGATCTACGCATAAACATTGATCTATATTACTATTATTATTATTCCACATCTGTTAAGACTTTTGATAGTACAAATGCTATTTTTATTTACTACAATCTCAAAAAAATTAATAGTCTACTTTGTAATCTTGATATTAAATGGGATTTAAATACTGTTATCTTTTTGGATTTTTTATTATATGCAAAGTATCCATCTTATATCAATCAAGTTAAAAATTTATTGATAAATGAAACTTTTCTATCATCTTCTCTTTTAATTGGTTTCAGATTAAATGAAACAACATTATTGGAGTTCAGTTTAAATTACGAAATAATTTCTTACATTGCAGGCCAACCAAATCCTGGTTACTTTATAAATGCAACTTATGTTTACGAAAAAAATGATAGTAAATTTGTTGCTGAAGTTCAGCTTCGTCCAGATAAGGCTTTATATTTACCATTTATCAATTATCCATTATTATCATTTTATACTTATTTTCAACTTTATTTCTAAAAGCTTTTTCATAATCAAAAGTATACCGTGTATGCAAAATAAATGAAAGATTTCTTAAAATCTTTCAGCAAAAAACAGGAGGCAAAATGGATTTTTCATATATCGTTAAAGGCGGGCCAGTCATGATTCCACTATTTATGGTATCAATTCTGGCTGTAACCCTGTTAATTGAAAGATATTTATACTTTAAAAAGAATGATGATTTTTTAGATAATGATTATAAAATTTGCAAAGCAATGATTGTTGTAAAAAATTTTGAAGAAGCGAAAAAATATCTTGAAAAGTTTCGTTCCCCTATAGCAAATCTATTAAAAATACTTATAGAATCTGCCTCTTTAAGTAAAGATGATAGAGATTATATTCTTGAGATAGAGAGTATTAAAAAATCAAACACTATAAACAAGTTTTTGCCAATATTGAAGGTACTTCCAAACCTTGCAACTTTACTCGGATTACTTGGTACAGTTACAGGGATGATAAGGAACTTTATGATAGTTGCACAGATAGGTACTGGTGATGCGTCAGCACTTGCAAGTGGAATATCAGAGGCTCTTATAACTACAGCTACAGGGCTTATAATAGCTATACCTACCGTTTTTTTCTTTACTCTTGTTGATAATAAGGCAGATAATTTTGAAAAGAGACTTTATATTATTTCTAATGAAATAAATAAACTCCTGTAAATTTTGCCTTTATTTCAATTTTGAATTTATTGCAATTCATATCATAATTTGACTTCTTTTAAAATGACCAGAAAGAAATGCAAAAAGTGTCGATGCATGATTTTTATCGCTCTTCACTGTTTACTACAGTCAAAAGTCGAAAGTCTGTTGCGAAGAGCCATTATTTATGATAACAACATATCCATATTAATAGAAAATTTATAACTTGTTATATTAAAACATAAAAGCCCTGTTATCCTATTTTTTTCAATTTTTGAAGAAATAAATCGTGTTTTTACGTTTTTTTATTTAAGGAAAGATTCTAAAGATAAAATCACCAAAAATAATCAAAAAAATATAAGATAAAATTATCAGGAGAAAATAAAAGAAATTGACTATGATTATTCTTATAATATTATTATGTATTTTGCTTTTCCTGTCAGCCTTTTTTTCTTCAACAGAAACAGTATATTATCTTGCAGATAATAAGGTAAAATCAAAGTATGTATCAGCATCTACTGATTCTTTTTTAACATTTATTTTAATATCAAATACGATGGTAAATATTTTTATAGGTATTATTTCTGAAAAACTTACATTGAATTATTTGTTTAAGGATAGATCTCTGATATTCAGCATTGTACTGAGTACCTTTTTATTGCTTTTTTTTGGAGAAATTTTACCTAAAAGATTGGCTCTAAAACTTTATAAAAAGCTACAGTATATAAATCTGCCTGTTATGCAGGCATATATTTCAAAATTTAAATTTGTAGATAATGCCGTACAATTTTTCTCAAATTCTCTTGAGGGTCTTAAGATTGAATCCAAAGTATTATCTATAAATGAGGTAAAAAAATCTCTAACCGATGGCTTAAAGAAAAAGCTTTTTCAACCAGCTCAAACATCTTTAGTTTTAAATATAATATCACTTACAAGTGGAAAGGTCAAAGATCTTATGGTACACTATACAGATATACCTCATATAACATTAAATACAAAATTAGACCATATTTTAAAAGCTTTTAAAGATACAGATTTATCATTTTTTCCTGTTACATCAAAAGATTATGAAAAAACATATGGCTATATTTCAAAAAAGGATCTCCTTAGTATTGATGATTTTGAAAATTTTTCTGTATCAAATATTCTAAAACCACTGGATATGATTTATGAAAATGATGAATTATATATTGCTATTCAAAGATTTAATGATCTTGAAGATATGATTTTAGGTATCTATGATGAGCATTTTCAATACTGTGGAATTATTGAATACGATACATTGGTGGATAAAATGCTTCACTTTGAAAAGAATATATTATCATTCAGTTATCCGATTATTATGGAATCTAATGTCAGCTGCAGTATGCTTGGCTATCTTTATGATACTTATCTGCCTGAACAATTCTTTGACTCATCTTTGCTTGATTTTTTTATGAACTATTATCAAAATGTTCCTTCAATTGGTGCAAGCATTGAAGTTAATGGATTTGTATACAAAGTTATAAGGATGAAAAAAAATAAAGTTTCACATTTTAGTATCTATCCAGTGGACTTTACGAAAAACAGAAATCGAAATAACGAAATAAAAAAAACTAAAAAAATAAAATTGAACAAAATCAAACAAAAGTGAAAGATATAAAAAAATGACAACAACTATATTTTATTTTATATTCATTATTTTACTTTTACAATTATTTAACGCATATTTTAATGGAATCGAAACAGCTTTGATCTCCTTAAACCCATTTTTTGTCGAAATAAAAACAATAAATGATAAAAAATCTTCAATATTAAAGACTATTTTGAATAAACCTGAGCGCATTATTACAACCTGTCTTATTGGAACAAATTTTACTCTTATTGCCAGTACCCAGGCTCTGGCAAATCTTCTTTCGGAAAATTCTATATTTTCAACAATCTTTTTATATTTTATATATCCAATAATAACATGCATACTTTGTGAAATATATCCAAAGCTCATTGCTTCGAGATTTCCATACACCATTTCTAAAGCTACATCCTTCTTGTTTGCTTTTATTGAAATAATTTTTTATCCTATTGTTTTGATCTTTCAACTAGTTGTTTATCTTATTCAGATATTATTTTTCAAGGCAAAGGAGACAGCTGAAAATACAGAAACAGCTGAAATTAAAAGTATTTTATCAAGTTCACTTAAAAGTCAGTTTAGTGAATATAAACTGTTTATTGAGGAAGCGCTACATTTTGACACAATAGAAATTGAAAAAATCCAGAAACCAATCTCTTCATTTCCAGTTATTGTTTTAAAAAAAGATGAAAAAATTGATATTAAGGTTGTAAAAGAAAATTATGATACGCTATATATTGTATATGAAGATAATGAATTTATTGGGATCTGTTATTTAGATTATATTTTAAAAAAAAGAAATAACTTGAATGAGATTTACTATTTGACAAAAGATGATATTTTTATGCCCCCATTGATCTATGAAGGAAAAAATCTTATAAATGCTCTTGAGCTTATGAATATCAAAAATGTTTCGTATCTTTTAACAATAGATACTTTTGGTGATATATCGGGGATAATATCAAAAAAAGATATTTTTTCGACTCTCACATCAGCTATTTCTTCTGGCGATAATATGAACCACTACTATATAAAGAAGCTTAATAATAAAACATATGTGGTTTCAGGAATAACAGAGATTGACTTTATTAATAAAATGCTTAATCTAAATATCTACGACGACTATTATCATACATTCAATGGTTTTATAATACATAATATAGGCAGAATACCGAAAGAAGGTGAGATTTTAAATTTTGATAATTTAAAGATACGGATAATATCCTGTGATGAAAGGAAAGTCGATAAAGCCATGATAATTTTGAATTAACCTTCTATAGAAAGTATCTATTAATACTATACAATCTGTGAGAAATGATTTAAGCCTATCAGTTTAACTTTTGCATAAAAGGTATATTTTGATGAATTTAAAAAAAACTACTATGAAAGATGAAATTTACGCTCAAATATTTGATGTTATAAAGAATACAAAATGTATTTCTGTTGTGGATTTATTTAAAAGGCTAAAGGTTCCTAAAAAGGTTCATAATATTGTCGATGAAGTGCTTGCAAATCTTGAAAATGAACAGTATATTTTAATAAGGGATAACAACATATATCCCTGGTCTATGATACTAGATCCTGATTTTTCTATGGTTACAAGTTTATATGGCATCAAGGTAGGTTTTTCCGAAGAATGCTTACATGAAATGAGCGTTTATAAAAATTTTGAAATACCAGAGAAAGAATATCAAGAAAGAAAGGATCTTAGAGACATTTTTACCATAACTATGGATAGCTTATCTGCAAAGGATTTTGATGATGCTTTTTCTCTTCAAAAAGAGGGAAATGATTTCAGGTTATGGGTTCATATAGCAGATGTTTCTTATTTTGTCAGAAAAGGTAGTATTACCGATAAAGAAGCCTTAGAAAGAGGAAACTCATATTATCTCGGTCCCTGGGCTGTCCCCATGCTCCCACCGGTACTATCTCTTTACCAATGTTCTTTGATGGAAGGCTGTGAAAGACTATCTATCACCTGTGAAATATTGCTCGATAATAAAGGGAAGGTTCTTGATTCATCGATCTACAGATCTATAATAAGGGTTGATAAAAAGGTACCATATGAAATAGGGAATTTAATTTTAGAAAATAAAAATCATGAACTTTATGAATTTTTAAGTTTATCAGCAAAATTATATAAAATACTTTACGATGCGAGAGTAAAAACTGGTTCATTGCTTTTTGATCTTCCAGAGTATGATTACTATTTTGAAGGTGATTATCTAGTCCCTAAGGCTATAATCAAATATGATAGAGGCATATGTGAGAGGATAATTGAAGAGTTCATGCTTCTTACAAATAAATTGATAGCTAAATTTGGTAGTAAATCAGATCTTTTCTTGTTTAGAATTCATGAAAAACCCTCTATAAAAAGTACCGAAAATCTTAAAAAAACTCTTGCTTCTTTAGGTTACAAATCTTCAGGAACTATGGATCATAACAGGATAAATAAACTTTTAAATGAGATTAAAGGGAGTGATATTCAAAATACAGTTGAAACTCTTGTTTTAAGATCTTTAACTACTGCAAATTATGATAAAACAAATAAAGGTCATTTTGGTTTAAATTTTGAAAAATATGCTCACTTTACATCTCCAATACGCCGCTATGCTGATTTGACCATCCACAGGCGTATTTTGCAGATTCTAGAAAGTGAAAAAAATGCCAGGTATTCGAAAGATTCTGAAATCTCAAATGAAGAGATGATAAATATAGCTCTTATAACTTCTTATAGAGAAAAAATAGCTACCGATGCTGAACTTATGTATCAAAAATATAAGAATGCACGATACATTCAAAATTATATCGGGAATACTTTCAAAGCAACAGTTGTCAATATAATATCAAAGGGAGTTTTTTGTAAGATAGATGATTTTGGTATAGACGGTCTTTTACCAAAAGAACACTTGCAAAAATGTGGTTTTTGTTATGATAAGAACAAGAATTGTTATATTAAAGCATCCGGTAAAACAAAATCAAATATAAAAAAAATAGGTTTAGGTACTTCCCTAAATGTTATAGTCAGTCGGGTAATTACAAATAAAGGGCTTGTTGATTATAGACTTTATAACTCAAAAGAAGAGTTAAACACTAGAAGTGAGAAAAAAGATAGTAAAAGAGGAAAAAATGCAGATAAGAAAAAAACGAGAAGGCGTACAGCTTGATATGACTCCTCTTATAGATATGATGTTTTTGCTTATCATATTTTTCCTTTTGGCTACAAGCTTTCAAACTTATAAAAATATTTCTGTCAGATTACCCTCTGCAGAAACTGGAGAAAATCCTTCAAATCAAGCTATAATTATTACTATACTTGAAGATGGTACTATTATGATAGATAAACAGATAGTGTCTCTTTCTGAATTAAATAGCTATATTATTACAAATCATCTGAACTCGACCAGCACCTCTATCTATATCAATGCAGATAAAATGGTGTCATATGAGATGATTATTAAAGTACTTGATCTTTTGAGAAAGAATTCAATAACATCAATATCGCTTGGAATAAAGCCATATTGATATTTTTCTCTTTATTATATATTTCCACTTTTTATTGTTTTTTACTGTTAATATAGTCTAAAGTACTGGGGAAAATTAAGGTTATTCAGATCTAATGAATTGTGTGATTTTTTGCTTTACGGTTTTTATATCAATATCACTTATATTAAGAAGGATAAAAGTATAAGATTATTTTTGAAATAGATTTAAAATTTAAAGTTATAAAGAAAATCATGAAGAAAAATAGGGAAGAAAATTTTCCAAAGATTACTATTTTTCTCTCTGTTATGCTACACGTTGTTATAGTACTTTTATTTGCTCTGGTGACTAATTTTTCAACATTGCACGATGAAACAGACTATAAGGAAATAAGTTTAAATATACCGACAGATCTCTCTTATTCATCTGGTTTTCCTTTTATCAATACAAATGCTAACTCAATAGAGCCATCAAACGAGGAGGAAGCAGAAAATCTTTCAATACTTCAAGAACCTGAGAAATCCAATAAGATAACAGGTAAGGATACCATAAAAAAAGAAAGTACAAAAAAGGAAACCTCATCAAATAGCGCAACTGAAACAATCCAGAAAAAAGAAGAAATTTCATCAACAAATACTTCTACTGCTGAAAATGTACCACAGCAGGGTGCTAACTTAGAAGAAGGTTCAACAGAAGCAAATTACAGTGATAGTCTTGTTGAACAGATCTTATCTTCAAATGTTACCTCGTCAGGTTCATCTTCATCAAATACATCATCTTCAAGTTCAACTGGTAAGTCTTCAGGTTCTTCGAGCAATATCCAGTGGGTTGGAAATGCAAACAGATGGACGATAAAAAAAGTACTTCCAGTTTTGCCTGCTGAATATGCTTCCAAAGGGATAAATATTACATGCAAGCTTAAGATTGAAATAAACAAATATGGTTCAGTTGTTTCAGTTATAGTTATAGAATCTACTGGTTTTGTAAATCTTGATAGAATGATTATTTCTGTGGTTAGTGAATGGAAGTTCAATCAGGTTACATATGATGGATTTGATGTTGGCTATATTACATTTGTATTTTTGGTTTCCTGAATAATTTCTTTTGCCAGATCAATTTTATATGCTTCATAGAGTTATTTTAGATTGACTTTTATTGGCAAAAATGTAGATAGATATAGATGTTACTAAGTTAACACTCATAATTTTTTAAGTTTACATTACCTTCTATTAAATAATCTATTCTAAATGAGATCATGTTAAATAAATTTTTATACAGGAGTTTTAAATGCAGTCTCGTCAAATATTTTTTTTACTATTTACTATTCTTGCCTGCCTTTTTTCATTAAGTATTAATGCACTGTGCCAGGATAGTTCAATTTTTGATTATTCATTATATATTGGAAAACAAATTGGAGAGATAAAGATCACTGGACTTTCAGTTGTAACAAAGGAAGAGATCCTATTCTTAATTCCAGTTAAAGTATCCGATGTCTTAACTTTAGATAACCTCAGTCAAATTATTTCAACTCTTTATAAGACAGAATATTTTAAAAAAGTTACAATAGATCTGTCTTTAACGATGGATGGTAAGGTTATACTTGCTATAAATGTTGAAGAGAGAGAAATAGTCAATAAGATTGAAATAACCGGAAATAACGCTTTAAAAAAGGATAAAATAGAAGAAGTGCTTTTGATTCAAACAGGTGATTTTATCTCAGATTTAAAGATCAAAAAAACAGTTGAAAAGATCAAAAATCTTTATCTTGACGAAGGATATGAAGCACCAGATATAGAGTATTCGGTTAAAATAGATGAAAACAAACAGGCAAATATCACCTTTAAGATTTCGGAAAAGAAGAGATATATTATAAAATCTATAAATATTGAAGGAAATACAGTTATCGAGTCTAAAAAGATTCTCAAAGTAATGCAGACTAAAAAACAATCCAAAATTATCTTTGAATTTAATAAGGGAATATACAATCAAGGAAAGATAGAGCAGGATCTTAACTCAATACAAAATCTTTACTGGAGCCAGGGATATCTTGATGTAGAGGTTTTTGTTAAAGATATAAAAGTAACAGAGACAGAGAAAGAAAAAGATATTGAAATCACGATAAGCATAGTAGAAAATGAGCAATATACTCTCAATTCATTTGCTTTTTATGGTAATAAACTTTTTGATCTTGTAGCTTTTCTGGATCCCAAAATAACGAATCCAGGTGTTGTCTATAATAAAATAGCCATAGCTAATCTTGCAAATAGGATTAGAGATTATTATGCTAACTATGGATATGTTTTTGCAATAGTTGAAGTTGAAGAAACTATAAATTACAGTGATAAAAAGGTAGATATCGTTATCTCAATATCTGAAAATTCTCGTGCACATATAGAGAAAATTATTATAAAAGGTAATACAAAGACAAAAGACTATGTTATAATAAGAGAACTTATGATTCAGGAAGGTGAAACCTTCAGTACCGATAAGATCAGACAATCCATATACAACCTTTACAACACACAGTATTTTGGAGCCATTGATGTTCAATTTCAACAAGGTTCTGATGATGACCTCGTAAATCTAATTATAGCAGTCGAAGAGAAAAGCACCGGACAGTTCAAATTTGGTGCTACGTATTCGCCAGGTTCTGATAACAGTTTTGGATTGAGTGGAAGTATTACAGAGTATAATTTTCTTGGACTTGGACTTCAAATAAGTGCTGAAGTTACAGTTTCAACCAACAATGACTATCTATTAAGTCTATCATACCTTGATAAATGGTTTTTAGGTCAACCAATACAGTTTGGTATAAGTCTTTCCGGGGAAATTTCTATGAATGAAACTTATACCGATAACAATCTTGATGGAGAGCCAGATTTTGACCCAGAAGATCTTACCAGTTACAATATTATGGATTACTGGCTCGATGAATATACATTTTCTCTATCTTGGGGTAAAAGATGGATTCCAAGGTTTTCTCTGGTAGGTTATATTTCTACAAGTCTTGTGCATTATCATAGTGTTGAAGGAGTCACTGATACACCATATATCCCCGAATTTACATTTATTCCATTTGTTGAGTTTGCCAATGGAAACGATAACTACTGGTCTTTTACAAATTCAATTTCTTTAGTTGCAAGGTATGATACAAGGGATTACTATCTATTCCCTACAAAAGGGTACTTTGCAAAGTTGACTTTAGGTTATTACGGTGGCTTTCTTGGAGGAGATTCACAGTTTACTAAACTTGGGATTGGATTAAACTATAACATATCACTTTTCTGGAAGATAGTCTTCTCTATAAATTCAAATGTAGATTTCATCTTTCCTCAGTTTGATGGTCAACTTCAGATTGGACCAGAAAATATGCTATATGTTAATGGGTACAACGATATTAGAGGCTGGAAAATTAAGCTATCTCCTTACTATGGGAATACTAAAGGTCTTGTTTCATTTGAATTCCAAAGAGAGATAGTTCCTCAGATCTTTACTGTCTCTATCTTTTCAGATTTAGGTTACCTTTTAAGTCAACCTGATGATATACTCTCACTTACCTGGACAGATATTGTTGGTACTATAGGTTTTGGCTTTAAGCTTCAGATACCATCGCTTCCATTTAGACTTTACTTTACACATCCATTTACCTTTACCAGCGAAGGCTCGCTTGATTTCATAAAAACATCATTCTGGTACTGGGATATAACTTTAACTGTTGGAGATATATTTACCTGGTAAGTACATTTTAATGAAAATTTCAATAAGTTGTTGCTAGATTTAATTTTGCTTATAAGTTTTAAATTGCATATGAAGCTTAAATTGCAGATGAACCTGTTGTGGGTATAAACAGTTAAAGAGATGATTTGAAAATGATAACAATTACCCATTTACGCATGTTTAAAAGGAGACAGCATGAAAAAACTATATGGTCTTCTTGTTTTATTTGCTTTAGCAACCATTTTTATGGCTCCAGATTTTATAAAGGTTGCAGTTGTGGATCTGGACTTTATAAATAAAGAATACAAGGTAACTCTTGTTGATATTAAAAGGCAGTTTTATATCGATGAAATGACTACCAAATTTGAAAAATTGAAGGCTGAGATCGATGCTATTACAGTGAAGCTTTCCAATCCTAATATTACCTCTGAGGAAAAAGCCAAATTGGAAGCTGCACAACAGGATAAACTAAACGAAGCCGTTGCCTTGCGAGATCATTACAAGAAACTGGATGATGATTTACAGGCTAATAGACAAAAATATATACAGGATGATATCTCTCTCGCGATCAAAAAGATCTGTGAAAAAAAGGGTTATGCTCTTGCAGTCGATGCCAGATCTGAGTTTGTACTCTATTATGCCAGTTATATCGATATATCAAAGGATGTTTTAGAGTACCTTTTCATAATGATTGTAAGATTTTTGAAAGAGAATAATGTTACAAACCCTGAAAAATATGGAATAGATCCAAATATTTTCAAGCAATATGCCAATCAATAAATAAAGGTAATATCGATATGGTTCAATATGTTAAAGGGGATTTTTCGGTAAAGGATCTTATAGTAAATTTTCAGTGTGATGTTCTTGGTGATGAAAAGCGAAGTTTTAATAATTTGTCTCTACTAGATAACATTCAACCTTCATCACTTATCTACATACAGGAAAAAAAATATATCGAAGTTGCCCTGCGATCCTTTGCGTCAGTGGTTGTCTTTCCGTTAGATTTCAAGGGTATTGTCGAAACTTTTGATGGTATTGAGTCAATATTAAAAGATAAAACCCTGATCTTTTTTTACAATCCCAAATTTTTATTTTCTAAAGTATCTTCTCTATTTAAGAGCCGAAAACCAGAATATGGTGTACACCCAACTGTTAGCTCTGGTTCTGTTTTTGATAGTACTACTTGCGAAATCGGTCCATACACTGTCATTGGGCGCGATGTGAAACTTGGAAAAGATGTTATCATCGGTTCAAATGTGAATATCGGTGATAATGTTATAATTGGCGATAATACCGTTATATTTCCATCTGTTACGATATACGAGAACTGTGAGATTGGTAAAAATTGCATAATTCATGCAAATACAGTCATCGGTAGTGATGGATTTGGCTATGTTAACGATAAGGGGATAAACTATAAGATTGAACATCTTGGTAAAGTCGTTATAGAGAACGATGTTGAGATTGGTTCAAATAGTTCAGTGGATAGAGGAACAATAGGTACAACCCTTATAAAAAAGGGAAGCAAGATAGATAATCTCGTTCAGATAGCACATAACACAACTATAGGTTCAAATTCTATAGTCTGCTCTCAGGTAGGTATAGCTGGCGGTGCAACTGTTGGTGATAATGTGATTCTCGCCGGACAGGTAGGTGTTTCCGATCACTGCAAGGTTGGAAACAATGTCATAGTTGGTGCTCAAGCTGGTTTAACACCTAAAAATTATCCTGATAACTCATTTTTGCTTGGAACTCCAGCCATGAATGCGCTTGATTTCAAGAAATCCAGTGCCATTTTTTTCAGGCTCCCACAACTTGATAAACAGCTTTCACAATTGCAGACTACCGTAGAAAATCTGTCGAATACCATTAATAATATTGTGAAAAAAATGAGTACTTCTGGTTAATGCATAATTTTAACATTAAAGAAATAAGCGTAGCATAGTATATATATACCCGTTCATCCGGCAATTTCATGCTTATTTTGCTAACTTTAAAAAACAGAAATGTATAAAATTTTATAACAATAATTAACATAAATGGCTGTTTATTTTTGCTATTCATAAGTTTTTATGGTTTAGCCATGCAAAGAGATATTGCACAGAGCATATATATTTTACTTTTCTTTTTATGACTTAAGCCAACATGGAAGCGAATATCAAAAATAGACTCTTCGCAGTTGACAAAGAGCGAGAAGATAATTTGTCGGATGAACCAAAAAATGGAAAACTAAATATTAGAATTTCGACTTTTGAATTTTGACTGTAATATACAGGATATAAAGATGAATAAAATTCATAGTTTAGCCATGATTTCTCAAGATTTCATTTCAGGTGATGGCAATATTATAGGTGCCAATGTAATTATTAAAGAAGGTTGCAAGATCGGCAATAATAATAAGATAGAAGCAGGAGCGATAATAGGGCCATACTGCGAAATAGGTGATAACAATACAATCAATCATTATGCGTATATTGGTGGGGATCCGCAGGATCACGATTTTACCGGGGATAAGTCATTTGTAATTATTGGAAATAACAATATAATTCGAGAGTATACAACAATACATAGAGGATCCAGGGCTGATACAAAAACCATTATCGGGGACAATAACTTCCTTATGGCTTATACCCATATGGGACACAACTCAAGGATAGGTAATAACTGTGTACTGACTAATGTTGTTCAGCTTGCAGGTTACTCTTCACTTGATAATAATGTTGTTATGGGTGGTTACTCGGGTTTACATCAATTCTGTAAAGTTGGTTCCTATGCTATGGTTGGCGGGAACACGCATGTAAATAAAGATATAATACCTTATTCCATGGCCTTCGGAATACCTTCCAAAGTCATTGGATTGAACACTGTTGGACTTAGAAGAGCAGGTTTTTCAGGGGAAGATCGCGAAATAATCAAATCAATTTTTCATCTTTTGTACCTGAGTAAGTTACCTTTTTCGGTAGCTATCAAAAAAATTGAGGAACAATATGCTGGTAATCCTTTTGCAAATGAGATTGTTTCCTTTTACAAGTCGAGCAAAAGAGGAATATGCGGATTTGGTTATAAAAAAGATCAGGAAGAATAAAAGCACTACATATTTGCTGGATAAACCTTAAATCAGCCTGGATCAACTAATTTTTTGTATAGAGGTCGTTATATTGAAAAGGTATCTTGCAGTCGATTGGGGTAGAAAAAAAATAGGATTGGCAGTTTCAGATCCATTTCTGGAGTATTCCATACCTATAGAACCTATATTAAATACAAAAAATACTTTCAGTAATATTAACAAAATAATAATTAAATATTCTATTACAGATATAATAGTTGGTTTGCCTTATCTTTCTGATGGTTTGCAGAGCCAGATTTGTAATCAGATATTGAATTTTATTGAAGAACTTAGAAAATTTCTTGAAAAATGCAATTTGAATATTTTAATAAGTACACAAAATGAATATAGGACTACAAAGGAAGCAAAAAACAGATTGACAGTCGATGGATTAAATAAAAAAAGCTGGGCAAAATATAAAGATTCATATTCAGCTCAAATTATTCTTGAAGAATTTTTGGATAATCTTAAAACTTTAAATTAGAAAAGAATGAATGTTGAATATTTTCAACATACATTTGAATAAATTCAACATATTTCTCTATCTTTGTAATCTACAGATATTGTAAAATCCTTATAAATGTTGAGTTCAAAAACCTGCTATTTAAGCTAAATATTGGTATAATAATTGCTATTTAAGAACTAGATGAAAAGAAAAACTATAACAAAAGCTATTACAAGAGAAGGTGTTACACTTCATTCTGGTAATAGTTCTTCTATAACATTTCGCCCTTCGTACTTTCGGCGTGGTATACTTTTTTATAATACTCAAAGAGATCCATATAAACTTCATCCTATACCTCTTTCACCTTTTATAGTCTCAAATACAAGCTTTTCTACCGCTATTGGAAACGATTATCGAATATATACGATTGAACATATCCTTGCCGCTTTACAGGCTATGGAGATTTCTGATATAATAATAGAAGTTGAAGGTGATGAGGTACCGGTTTTCGACGGTTCTTCATACTGCTTTATTGAAATGCTCAGGGAAGCGCAGATAGAAGAGCTTGATGAGGAAATCACACCTTATATAATTAAATATCCTATCTGGGTTTATAGTGAGGATAAATACATTATTGGTATGCCATCTTCTCAATTTTCTATAACATATAGTATAGATTTTAGTTCAAAGTCCGATTTGCTTCCCTACCAGGTTGCATATTTTAATATAACATCTGATATTTTTATAAGAGAGATTTCACGAGCAAGAACTTTTGGTTTTCTGGAAGATTACGAAAACATGAAGCAAAATAATCTTGCAAGAGGTGGTTCTCTCGATAATGCACTTATTTACACGAGAGAAAGTATTCTCAACGATGAGATTCGTTATTCAAACGAGGCTTTAAGGCATAAAATCCTTGATCTTGTTGGTGATCTTTATCTTTTAGGAAAACCAGTAGTTGGTCATATTATCGCTCATAAAGCGGGACATTCACTTGATGTTCAATTTGCAAAAAAGTTTTTCTGGCATGAAAAGGCGAATGAATCTTCTGAAAATATAAAAAGAATCCTTAAAGATTTCGACGAGCTTTCTTCAAAGCTTAAACTTTCATCTTTTGAAAAAATAAAAAACAATTAAATAAATTTTTCGATGCTTTGCCGGGTAATTACGGTTGAAAATACAAAGCCCAAAATCAAAAGCTAAAAATATAAATTCAAAATTACAAAAGTCTAAAATCAAAAATTAAAAATTAAAAATTCCCTGAGGATTATTTAGTAATAGGTGAATTTATTGCCTCTTTTATCTAGAGGCAGATTAATATTTCAGAAAATTAAATTATCAATCATTTTAATTTATTCTATCGCAATTCACTTTAGTTAAATTAATTCTATCCATTAAAATAAGGATTGAAACCATTCCTAAGTATAAATTATATTCTTTTTGTCAGGCTTTAGAAAATACTGTGTTCAAATAAAAATAGATCAATCTCTTTGAGCAGGAATTGCAGATTAAACCGATGATTGATCCTTCGCACAAAGAAGGAATTAAATGATGAATGATATATCTATCATTGATAGATAATTGCTGTACATTTCATGATACTGAATTAAGAAGACACAATGATGCTGAACACCCAATAAATATTTTAGTTTTTTTAATAGATAATGATTTTATCAACGATGACAGACTCTACAAACTCAATAAAAGTATTGTTGATAATGATTTTTCTGTTAACATTAATATTCCTGTATCTTTTGGAGGAACAGGGAAGTCTGTTAGTACCTGGATTATGTGTGATTTACCATAAACATTTACATTTCTATAAAATTAAATAAAAACATTATAACTAAATAGCAGAAATCCATAATTGATGAAATAATTAGTAGAATAGAACCGAATGGTTGACGATGCAGTAATAAAGGCAATATTGGTAAATTTCGTGGCCCGTGGAAAAAGGATGATGAATGCCAACTGGCAACACTTAATGTTTTAAAATTACTTACTGTTACAAAAGATATTGAGTATTTGGAACAAAAACAAAAGGGTATTGAAACAATAGTAAACCTCTGGAATGATCGTAAAGAAAGAAAACCATATTTGTTTGGTATGGGTACTGATTTTATGAAAATAAAGTATCCAATGATCTGGTATGATGTATTAAACATGGTGAGTGTTCTTAGCCATTATTCATTTGCAATAGAAACAAAAGCTTTTAAAGAGTTTTATCCATATTTTAATCACAACTTTTCAAAAATTTAAAAGATGTTATAATTACTTATATGGAAGGTTATTGTAAATGCTCAAGTATTTTTTCTAGTAGTGCAATATCTATGCTGAAACACTACCTGGATAAAAGTCGGGGGAATGAGATATTTATCGGAGGGTTGGTTAGTGAGAATAAATCTACCATAGAAAGTGTTCAGTCAATCTTTTATGGAAATAAAGATCAGGTCCTTTTCGATCTCGATATATCAACTGACTTTGATATCATTCTTCATAATCATCCCAGCGGTATTCTCAAACTTTCAGAGGCAGATGCATTGATAGCAAATGAATGCCAGAAGTTGGGGATAGGGTTTGGTATATTTGACAATTCTGTTATAGACTGTTATATAGCTATCCCACCACATAGTGTACATAAAAGAAAAAAGATCAAAATAGATGAAATTAACAGTTTTTTTAAAAATCCGCCTGATTCTATTTTTGAAACTTTACCATCGTATAACTATCGAGATTCACAAAACGATCTTGCAGTTGATATTGCAAAGGTCATAAATGAAGATAAAATAGGATTGTTTGAAGCACCTACAGGGATAGGCAAGTCACTTGCATATCTCGTTCCATCGTTTATTTATATTTCAGAAAATAAGTCGAAAATAGTTATTTCAACATATACAAAAAATCTTCAAAATCAACTTTTTAGAAAAGATATTCCATCACTTCTTATGGTCATGAAACTGGATCTTAAGGTTGAACTTTTCCTGGGTAGACAAAATTACCTGTGCAAGTTTAAATATGAAAACTTTGAGAATTCATCAAACCAGTTTTTATTTGAGATGTTCGATGCTGATCTGCTGTCAACGATTGATCAGTGGGCGTGCACAACAAATACAGGGATATTTCAGGAGATTCAATCTTCATACCCCAGGAGTCTTATAGATGAGTTAAGATCGGATAGTTCATTATGCCTTGGGAAAAAATGTTCTTTTTATAACGATTGTTTTTTTTATAATGCGAAAAGGGCAATCGCAAATGCAGATATCATCATCACGAATCATCATCTTCTTTTATCCTATGAACTATTTGAAGATTTTAACGATAGTTTTCCACCATATAATACAGTTATTTTTGATGAGGCGCACAACCTTGCAGGTGTTATAGAAGATATCAGCACTTTGAATTTTTCAACTGAATTGCTTGTTAAAAAAGTCTCGAGACTCATTTCAAGATCTCCAAAACAGTTAAACCTTATTGATATAACAAAAAAGAATCTAAATGCATTTCTTAAAAAAAACAATGAATTGCAGGCTAAAATTGAGGCTATTATCGAATTACTTGACGATGTTTTAGAAAATACAACAAACCTTGTTCGACTTGCTGGAACACTAGTAAATGAAACAATCTATAACCTTACAGAAAAGCTTGATACAGGAGAAAGCAGGCAAAAACCAAGAAAAGTTGAGAATGGATATTTAAATAAAAATATTAATATAACTTCACTATTAAAATCAGATAAAGAAACTGCCTGGATGATTTTTGATTCTCTATCTCCCTTTTTTAATCAGACAACAATCGTATATGATCTTGTATCTTCCTGTTATGATAAAGTAAATGAACTTGTCAATTTGCTTCAAAAAAAAAGTGATGAAGATAAAACTTTTCAAAACATTCTTTATTTTTATGGCTATTTAAAGAATCTACTTGACTATCTTTTAAATGGGATTGAAATCTACAAGTATTTTGAAAAAATTTTAAATACTGATGCTAAAGATGATATACTTGCTGTTAGCTCTGATAAGATCCAGGTTTTATGGCTTGAAAAGACAAAAACTGGCATAGAATTTAACCTTTTTGATGAAAATTTAAGTTTAAAATTTTCAGATTACCTTTATATGAAGCCTAAATCTTCAGTATTAATATCTGCAACTATGACAGCTGAAAATAAGTTTCAATATATTAAAAGTCAGATTTATCTTCAGAAAGATCTTGAGAGTAAAATAGTTGAGAAAATATTCCCATATATTTTTAATTATAAACAAAACTCAGCTATCTTTATACCTGAAGATATTAAAGAACCTGGCGATCCAGATTTTCTAGATAATGTTGCAGGGACTATCGAAAAAATCGCTCTTAAATATAAGTCCAAAATTATGATTTTGACCACTTCTTTTTATGATATTAAAAAACTCTATGATTACCTTATCAAGGTTACTGAAAAAACTGAAAAGACGATAATAAAACAGGATGAATTTTCAAATACTGCTTTTTTGATGGAAAAATTCAGATCTTTACCTGATGCTATTCTTATTGCAACAATGAGTTTCTGGGAAGGTGTTGACTTTCCTGGCAAGGATCTCGAAATACTCGTTATCACAAAGGTCCCCTTTAAAGTCCCAGATACCCCTATTTTTCTTGCCAGATCGGAAAAACTTGAAAATAAGGGTATTAGCTCTTTTGAAAATCTGTCTCTACCTTATGCAATACTGAAGCTTAAACAAGGGTTTGGACGACTGATAAGATCAGAAAATGAAAAGGGAATCTGTATTATTTTTGATAGTCGATTGATTAAAAAAAATTATGGAAAAAGGGTACTAAAGTCATTGCCAGATTCTCAGTTGATTAGTTATAAGGATTCAAAGTTTTTCGACCTTTTTAAAGAAAAGGCTACAGAATTTTGTTTTGAAGAGTACAGAAAGCAAAGTTAAAGCAAATAAAAGCGAAGATCGAAAAAAAATATATATGTGTGATATAAGAAAATGAAGAAAAAAATTATTATTTTCGTACTGATTTTATTATTAATTCAGCTGTTTTTTTTCGACATACATTCTCAAACTAAGCCAGCAATACCAGCAGATAAAATAAAATACTATGACGATGTCCTTAAGTACGGCACAGAAGAGGAGCTACAGAAAGTTTTAAGTGAACTTTTGTTATACGATGTTACACCACTTTTAGATCAGCTTTTATCTCTTTTAAATTCTAACATAAAACCAGCTATCAAAATCTCAATAATAAACTGTATTAGATCATTGAAGGAAAAAAGTGCACAGATATCCCCTTATATAAAAAATATAATATCAGACAAATTTTCAGATAAAAATCTTCTATCAACCGCAATTCTTGCGGCTGGAGATCTTGAACTTAAAGAGCTGGAAGATCTTTTATATGAGATATTCACAGATAAAGCTTATAAAGATGAAGTTAATATTATTCGAAATATTCTTCTCTCACTTGGTAAGATGAAATCTACAAAATACATGCAGCAGATCTTTGATTTTTTAATAGATAGTAAAAATTCAAGTGAGATAAGGGCTGCAGCAGCTCTTTACTTTGCTGAGTTTGATAGTGTTGACTCAAAGTATATAGATAAATTTAACGAGATGATCATAGATAAGACAGAAAACAGTTTTGTGCGAAGATACTTAATATACGCTATTTCAAAGTATAAGGCAGAGTCTTCATATAAGTATATACTGCAAGCTATAAATGATGAAGATCCATATATTCAGATTTATGCAGCAAAAGCATTAAAAGAGTATAATGTAAAAGAGGGGATAGATATCCTTTTAAATACCTTAAGAAGTAATAATCCACAGGTTAGAATAGAGATTCTTAATCTTTTAGGGGAACTAAAGAGTCTTGATGCCATCGAAGCGATCATATATAAAGCTCAGTATGACAAAGATGCAAATGTTCGAAAAGCAGCAAGAGACGCTTTTTTTAAGATCCTTGAAGCGAATAAAAATGCAAATATTAAAGGTGAACTTGCTGAAAAAATAATTGATTTTTTAAAATATTTATATAAATATGATCCACTTGAAGCAAATAGGTTGAAAGCTAAACAATTATTATTGGAAATTTTCAAAATAACTGTATAAATTATTTCGGTGATTCATTAAATGCTTCATTGATAAATTCCGTATTTTATTTTGAAAAAATAATCTAAATATATACTTAAAGAAACCATACTAAAAGGAAAAATGTGTTTTCTTTTTTAGAGTAAGTATGCAATTATCCGGATGAACGATTATATATATACTATGCCATAAAAATATTGCTTTAATAATAAAAAGCACTCATTAACTGGATAAAACCTAAAATAATTGTAATTTATTTATTTTTTTATACTTATTATACAATAAAAGGAGAATATTAATGCCCGAAAATGAGAAATTATCAAAGGAAAAAATGGTTGAGACTACTATAGAAACTATTAGAAGACAGTTCGGTGATGGTTCTATTATGAAGTATGGTCAAAATGAAAGACCTGATATAGAAGTCATACCTACAGGATCACTTGCTTTAGATATAGCTTTAGGTATAGGTGGTTTTCCTCGAGGAAGAATAGTCGAGGTATATGGTGCTGAGTCTTCTGGAAAAACTACTTTAGCCTTGCATTCCATTGCCGAAGCTCAGAAACTTGGTGGAGTAGCTGCTTTTATCGATGCTGAACATGCACTTGATCCTTCTTATGCTCAAAAACTCGGTGTTAAGATAGAAGATCTTATTATATCTCAGCCAGATAATGGCGAACAGGCTCTTGAGATAACTGATGTCCTTGTTAAGTCTGGAGCTATAGATATTATCGTTATAGACTCTGTTGCTGCTCTGGTTCCCAGGTCCGAGATTGAAGGCGATATGGGGGATTCCTTTATAGGTGCACAGGCAAGGCTTATGTCGCAGGCTATGAGAAAACTTACCGGTTCTATATCAAAGTCAAAGACAATTTTGCTTTTTATCAACCAGGTGAGGATGAAGATTTCAACAGTTCCTTTTGGAAATCCAGAAACAACACCAGGTGGGCTTGCCCTTAAGTTTTACTCTTCAGTTATAGTAAACATAAAAAAGATAGAAGATATAACTCAAGGAGATGAAAAACTTGGTATAGGTGTGAAGATGACTGTAAAAAAGAACAAGCTTTCACCTCCTTTTAAGGTTGCTGAAACAGTTTTATTATTTGACAGAGGCTTTTCAAAGGAGCTTGAGATAATAGAGTTAGCTTCAAAGCTTGATATTATTAAAAAAACTGGTACATGGTTCAGTTACCAGGATATTAAACTCGGTCAGGGTAAAATGAATGCTGCTGATTTTTTGGTTGCAAATAAAGAAATATCACTCGAGATTGAAAATAAAATTAGAGAATATTATAGTGTTAAACCTGTTCTTTCCATTACTCTAAATGCTTTTGCTGAAACTTCCGAAACTAAACCAAAAAAAGCAAACAATAGTTTTTTCGATTTATTTGAAATTATTGCTTACATTATTAAATTTAATTTACCAGTAATTATTTACGAAGACCATCACTAAATTAACATGCAGGAAAATTCTATGCCAGAAAAGATGAAGATAGGTTTATGCGGAAGCCTTGGACAGATGTGCTCAAGCGTCTTAAAACTTGTTTTGAAAAATGATAATTATCAAATTAAAGCTCTTTACGAACCCTTGAAGAAAGTGCAAAAGGAAGATTATATTGAACATGGTGGGCAGATTATCTATCATAGCAATGATATAAATGTTCTTACTGATGCTGATATAATTCTCGATTTTTCACACGATAATGTGACTTCTGTCCTGGTTGATTTTGCTGTTTCCAACAAAAAGAAGTTGATTATTGGCACCACAAGATTATCAGATGCGACACTTGCTAAGATAAACGAAGCCAGTAAAAAAATCGCTATTTTTTGCTCACCAAATATGAGCTTTGGTATAAACTTTTTGCTTTCCGTAATCAATATTTTTGCGAGAAATCTTAAAGATTATGATATCGAGATTATCGAAAAACATCACAGAAGGAAAAAAGATGCCCCATCTGGAACTGCATTAAAGTTTTTTGAAACTTTGAAAAAAGAAAATCCAGATCTTTACACTGTATATGATAGAACAAAAAACGACTCTGCCAGGAAGAAAGATGAAGTTGGGATAAGTTCTATAAGAGGCGGTGGCGAGGTTGGAACTCATACAGTGCTTTTTGCTTCTGATTTTGATGAGATCGAACTGACCCATAGGATGAACAGCCGCGAGGCACTGGCTCAAGGTGCACTTGTTGTAATAGATTTTATTTCATCAAAAGATAAAGGATTTTTTGAATATTCAGATATAATCAATATAAAATAGATTTTTATCTTAATAGTTAAAATAGGGAATTTAAATCAATTTGATTTTATTTAATTTGGCATTAATTTGTATAAAAGAAAAATAAAAGCTTATGAAAAATAAAAATTACCAGGTTCTTTTAATATTGTGTTCATCTTTAGAAGATGGGAATATAGCTATTCAGAAGGCTAATATTTTTTTAAGTAAATATTTCTATGTCAAAAAACAGACTGATATATTTTTAACTGAAGCTTTTGGAGTTAATTATACAGATAAATTTTTCAATCAAGCTGTGATTATAGAATCCGAACTTTCTCCAAAAAAAATTATAGCCAGAATTTCCAGGATTGAAAAATCCCTTGGACAGAAGAGAAAAGATCAGCTATGGGGCAAGCGAATTATCGATATTGATGTCATCTATATAGAAAATCTTGTATATTATGATAGTTATATTCAAATACCTCATGAAGGTATATATGATAGACCGTATATCAAACAATTAATAAAAAAGGTTGGGTGGAATTATGAAAAATTTTAATAATTTTGCAAAGAAAAAAAGACTTAACCAGCCACTTGTTTTGATTACTGCATATTCTTATTCATTTGCTAAAATAATTGATTCAATCGAAGAGATAGACGCCATCTTAGTAGGAGATTCTGTAGCAAATGTTGAATATGGTTATGAAACCACTATCCCTGTCAATATGGAACAAATGCTCAATCATGTTTCTATTGTTAGTGAAACCTGTAAACAAAAACCGGTAATTGCAGATATGCCTTTTCTATCCTATGGAGTTTCTACTGCTGATTCCATAAAAAATGCGGGAAGAATGATGAAAGAAGGGAAAGCTAATGGTGTAAAGATCGAAGGTGGAAAAGAGTTTGCTGAGCTTGTTTATAAAATGACAATGATAGGTATACCAGTTATGGGGCATATTGGGTTAAAACCGCAGCATTACAATGTTATGGGTGGATATAGGATATCTGGCAAAAATGAGGATCAAGTTGAAGAACTTATAGCCGATGCTGTTGCTCTTGAGCAAGCCGGTATTTTTTCTCTTATTTTAGAATGTGTTACAGAGGAAGCAGCAAAAGCCATTACAAATGCTATTTCTATCCCAACAATTGGCATTGGTGCAGGAAAATATTGTGATGGACAAATTTGTGTCTTAAACGATTTACTCGGTTTATCTTCTTATATCCCTTCCTTTATGGAAAAATATGTTGATCTATTTTCCATTTCAAAAGATGCAATTGAAAAGTGGGCTAAAGATGTTATATCTGGTACCTTTCCCAAAACATCATTTCATAAGGATCAGCAATAAATAACAGTTTTTTTATAATTTTAATTTTATATATTTGATGAGGAAAATATGCTAATATATAGAAATAACCTTGAGTTACAAAATGAAACTCTAAAATTAAAGAAAACGGGGAAATCGATTGGTTTTGTCGCAACCATGGGGGCTCTTCATCAGGGTCATATTTCACTTATTGAACAGGCAAGAAAAGAAAATGATATAGTTATTGTATCTGTTTTTGTGAATCCTTTACAATTTGGACCAAAGGAAGATTTCAGCAAGTATCCAAGGCCTAGAGAGTCAGATGAAAATATCTGCAAGGATCATAACGTCGATATTCTTTTTTTACCTGAGGAAGATTCCTTTTATTTAAAGGATCATAAAACTTATGTTACTGTTGAAGAGTTAAGTGAAATTCACTGTGGTAAAACTCGTCCCGGACACTTCAAAGGAGTTACTACTGTTGTTTTAAAGCTTTTTAATATTGTTGAGCCAGATAGAGCTTATTTTGGGAAAAAGGATTTTCAACAACTTGTCATTATTAAAAAGATGGTTGCTGACCTTTCGCTCCCTATAGAGGTGATCGGTTGCCCTATTGTCAGAGATTTCGATGGTATAGCATTATCTTCAAGAAATAAGTATCTTTCTCCTGAAGAAAGAAAGACTGCCCTGGCTATCTCGCAAAGTTTGCGGGAAGCAGCTAACAGGATTGCATCAGGTGAAAAAAGTGCAAAAGTTGTTTACGATTTAATATTCGAAAAATTAAGTAATAAGGAGAATTTAAAGATTGACTATATTGCAATAGTCGATGATTATAATCTAAAGACCAGGGAGAATTTAGATAAAAATACTGTTATACTTATTGCAGCTTATGTTGGTAGCACAAGGCTTATAGATAATCTTCATTTAGAAGATATTTTGTAAACTATTTTTTTTATTCTTAGCAATCAAGTGCTTATTAATCAAAAAAAATAGATCATTTAAAATTTATTTTTCGCTTAAAAAAAGGGGAAATATGGTTTTTGTCAATTTTATTAATATATCAAAAGATATTTAAATTTAAAAATGATAAGAGGTTAATATTGACTTTTTTCAATTGTTTGTATACTTGAAAAGACATCAAGTCAGAAAGGATATCTATTATGCATGAAAAAATGGTTGATTTCACAAAAGAGCTTGAATATTCGTTGAAGAATATAAAAGAACCCAGAAGTGGTAATATTATTAGTGGCAAGGTAGTATCTATAACTCCAGTAGAAGTTTTTATTGATATCGATTGGTTTCAAGAAATTACCATCCCTGTTGAAGAGTTCAATAATCCTCCTCTTTTGAATGATGAAGTTTTTATTTATTGCTATGAAGATAAAGATGGTGAAATGCAGTTCAGCAAAATAAAAGCAGACGAGATCTTACAAAAAAAAGAAATATACAATAAATATGATAACAGAATTCCTGTTGAAGGAAAGATAGTTTCAATTTCCAGAGATAAAAAATATTTTAATATAGAAATGGGTTTTATTAAAGGCATATGCTATGTTGATGATTTAGTCTCTGAAGAGGAAAAACAGCTTGTTAATTATATTGGAAAAACTTTCAAATTTATGGTTAAGAATTATAATAGTAAATACATTGTTCTATCTAGAAAACTTTATATTACAAATCAAAATAGAATTGAAAAATCTAAATTTTTTAAAGAAAAAAGAGTTGGTGATATAGTTGAAGGAGTTGTTAAACAAATTATTCCTTCAAATGATGGAGTTGAGTTTGATCTTGGTGGGTTTTCAGGGTTTGTTCCTGCTTCTGAAGTTTCTTATTCTCCTTATAAACCTATAGAAGAATCAATCATTATTGGAGAGCATAGAAAAGCAAAGATAATAAGACTTGATAGAGAAAAAAATAATATTATCCTTTCATTTAAGCAGTTGGATCCAAATCCCTGGTCTTCTTTTGAGACAAATAAAGATGATGTAATAACAGGCATGGTTAGAAATGTTACTGATAATGGCATAGTCATAGAAGTTCAGGAAGGGATAACTGGTTTTATTTCCAAAAAGGATATTTCATGGTTTGAAACCAGCGAAAGCGAGCATAAACAGATAAAAAATGGGAGTTTTATAGAATGCAAAGTTTTAAATTTTGATAGAGATAGTCACAAGTTGCAACTTGGTTTAAAACAACTTACCACTCACCCATGGGATGTGTATGTTGAAAATCATCCAGTTGGCTCAATTGTTAAAGGAAAAATAGCTAGAGCCACAGATTTTGGATTATTTATCGAACTTGATAAAGGTATAGATGGTTTATTGCATAGGAATGAGATTTCCTGGACCAAATCTGATGATAAATTTGAAGAACTTTCAAAAAAAATAGATGAAGAAATAGAAGTAGTTATTGATTCTATTACAAAAAATGGTAGAAAAATTTCCTTATCTCTTAAAAAATTGAGTGAAGATCCCTGGCAATTCGTTAAACAATCCTATCATGTTGGCTCAGTTGTTGAAGTTGTCATTTCAGATATTGAAGATAAGAAAATGAAAGCCAGCATAGTGGATAACATAGAGGCCATTATCCCAATCTCAGAGGCATCTACTGAGCAAATAAGATCTCTTAAAGATTCTTTTAAGATTGGAGATAAGATAACAGCTAAAGTAATTAAACTTGATTTAAAGAAAAGTTCTGTTCTTTTATCTATAAAAGACTATTTATCAGAAATTCAGGAAAAAGAACTTAGTGAATATAAAAATACCGTAAATTCACAAAAGATAACATTTGCAGATTTATTAAATAAAGGAAAAAATCCCTGATGATTGAGATTGAGAAAATAGCTAAGATCCTGGAAATTTTTTCTCTTCTCACAAGTTCCATTCAAATAGAAGACCTTTTAAAACTCATTATTGATAATGCTACTAACGTGATAGCAGCAGAGGCATCATCGCTATTGCTTTTTGATGACAATAAAGAGAATCTATATTTTTATATAGTTACAGGTGAAAAAAGAGATGAAATACATAGATATCAATATGAACTCAAACCAGGGCAGGGAATAGCTGGCTGGGTTGCTAAATATGGCTCTCCTCTTATTGTAAATAATGTAGATGAGGATCCGCGATTTTATCCAGATATTTCAAAAGAAATACATTTTAAAACGACGAATATCCTCTGCACACCTTTATTAATCGACAATGAAGTTATTGGAGTAATCGAGCTTCTTAATAAAATAGATGGCTTATTTAACGAGGAAGATTTGCTTTTGCTGACAGCTTTTAGTAAACAATGTTCAATATTAATCCAGCAAAAAAAGATGTTCCATCAGTTAAAAAATAAAGCAGAATACCTTGAATCCGAATTAAATACTTACAAAAGTCATAGAAAAATAATCGGAGAATCTACAATCTTAAAAGAAAAGATCAAAATGGCTGAGATCGTTGCTGGTTCAGATTCTACAGTTTTGCTTCAGGGAGATTCTGGTACCGGAAAAGAGCTCTTTGCTGAATTGATTCATAACTTATCGAAACGAAGTTCAAAACCATTTGTTAAGGTAAATTGTGCTGCAATACCAGAAACCTTGCTTGAATCCGAACTGTTTGGTTACACCAAGGGGGCATTTACTGGAGCTTTTAAGGATACTCCTGGAAAGTTTGAACTGGCTAATGGAGGAACAATATTTCTTGATGAAATAGGGGAGATCCCTATCACTACTCAGGCAAAATTACTTAGATTCCTTGAATCTAGAGAGATTCAAAAGTTAGGAGCAACAACTCCTGTGGAAGTTAATGTCAGGATTATTGCTGCGACTAATAAAGATTTACCTGTTGAAGTTGCAAAGAAGAAATTTCGTGAAGATCTCTACTATAGATTAACTGTTTTCCCAATATATATACCTCCTTTAAAAGAAAGAGCTGAAGATATACCAATATTGGCCAATCATTTTCTTGAAAAATATAATAAAGAACTCAATAAAAAGATTAGTTCTATTTCTGATGAAGCAATGAACATACTTAAGGATTATCACTGGCCTGGAAATATTCGTGAACTTGAAAACATTATCGAAAGAGCATGCGTTATTTGTGATACAGATACTATTGAACCTCAACATATAATACTTAATGCTAAAGCAGATATTTTTTCTGTACCTTTAGATAATGTTGTCCCTTTAAAAGATGCCATAAATATTTTTAAAAAGAAATATATTACAAATATACTCTCAAAAAATGGCTGGAAACAAAATGAAGCTGCGCGTCAGCTTGATATTCAAAGAACTTATCTATCAAGATTGATAAAAGAACTTGATATAAATAAAAATTGATTTTTCTTATATTTTATCATCTTCGCCAGGAAGAGTCTATTTTATATCTTAAGGATATATTTGATTTCATTCTTAATTTTTATCCAGAGGGCAAAAACAAAAGGAGATTTGATGAAACAGTTTAATAAACCGATTAGAAAGAATTATCCAACGGCATTTAGCTATAATGTTGATCTATTCTTTTACTATTTGAAGAAAAATAAAGTCGCAGTTATATCAATATTTGGTTTTATTTTGCTTGTTCTGATTGGTCTGTTTGTTTATAGTCTGGTTGTTCAAAATGCTGAAAATAAATCTCTTGTACTTTTAGAAACAGTTTACGATGATATCACAATGTACATAGATAAATATGGTACTATTGGTGATAAAAGAGTGCTTAGAGAAAAGATAGATCCAGCATTAAATAAAATAATCAAAAAATACCCATATACCAAAGAAGCTACAAGAGCATATTACTACCTGGGTTTGATGGATTATCTTGATGGAAACTATCAAAAATCGATAGATAATCTTATGAAAATTAGAGAAAAAAATTCTCATTTTAACTCGAATGTTTATTTTGGTATTGTTCAATCATATATAAACCTTGGTAAACTTGATGAAGCTGAAAAATATGCTTTAATAATGTATAAAAAGTATAAGAAGGATGTCTTTGGTGCTCTTTCCTGCTATTTGCTTGGAAGAATATATGAGATGGACAATAATATTGATAAGGCACTGGAATATTATCATAAAATTGAAAAAGATTATGCATCCTCATACCTTGCCATGGATAAAAAGATCAAAAATAGCATTCTTTTATTAGAGTTAGAAGCTCAAAAATCCTCATCTACTAAATAAAAACTGTTCCTTGATCGCAAATAAAATGTTTATTAATATTATACCTCCTGATTTTATCTTACCTTGAGATAACTCAGGAGGTTTTTTTTAAATTAAATTTTAGACAATTGCAAATTAGCATAAAATATTTTATAATGATATATATGAATGTTATTGTTGAAATATTGTACTAATCTGGAGAAAATATACTACAGATACTATCTTTTTACAGGAGATAAATTAGCTAAAGAAGGTTAAAATGAAACCAGGTAAATTTAAAGGCAATAAATTTGTCGTTATGCTTCTTATTGCTATCTGTGTATCTTTATTTGTTACTATCTTTTATAATTTGCTTATCAACCTGGATAGAACTTCCATATACGATCTTTTTACAAGGATGAAAATACCTGGTGCTGCACCAAAAGTACCAAAAGAACAGATAGAAATCACCTCACAAAATCCTGAGGCATTGGACTCTATTGAGCTTGTCACAATCGATGGGCGTGCATTAAGTCCAGAAAAAATGGGTGAGTGGCCAATACCTCGAAAAAAATATATACCTGTATTTGAATCATTTATCGATAAAAATGGAAATCCTATTCCAAACGGGATAGTACTCGATATAGCATTTCTTTCAACAAGAGATACAGATGCACCATATGATCCTGAACTTGCAAAGGTCTTCAAAAAACTTGGCAATGTTTATATGCAATATTACCTTAGCAGCAAAAAGTCAATATCTACATATGGAGAAAACGAAATAGAGTATATTAAAAAAAATTATTCTTTACCTTTATCCGTTGCAAAATATAAGGGAAAACCAATTGATGATATCGCTAAGAAAAAGTTAAATATAGGATGGAAGGAGTTGCAACCACCATATAAGGAATATATAGGTTCTGAAAAAGCCTTTGGATCCCCTTCAACAATCCCTCAATCCGATGAAATAGTTAGATTTATTCCTCTCGTTTATGTTTTTGAAGATCAGATATATTTCAATCAGATTTTTTTGTATTATCTTGATAAAATAGGTGTTAAATTTTCTGAAATACAGATCGATTTTGGAAGAGCTATAACCATCCCGCAGAAGAATATAAAAATACCGATAGATTCTATCGGGCAGATGAGGATAAACTATATCGGGAATGCAAGTAATATTTTTCATGGAACATCAATCTATGATCTATATGATCCAAAGCAGATGGATCCAGAAGTTAAAGAAGCTTATTTTAAAGATAAGGATATTTTTATTGGAATTTATACAACTGGAGCTGCAAGAGATGTGTATCCGACACCAGCTGGATTAATGTATGGAGTAGAATACCTGGCACTTGCCTTTAATCAGTTAATGCGTTCTTCATTTTACTATGAACTACCATTTATTTATGGCTTTTTAATAATTCTTATTCTTACCTTATCTTTCTCGATAATAGTATCAAAACTTTCCACGGTAAAAACTTATATTTTTTCAGCTTTGATGATAGTCGCCTATGTTTTTGTCAGCTTTATATTGTTTAAAAGCGAGATTCTTATACCATTCACTTCAGTTCTTCTTTCTATAATTCTGACTTTTGCAGGTATTCTTGCTTACAGGATACTTACTGAAGAAAAGGAGAAGAAATTTATTAGAAGTACATTCTCTAACTTTGTATCAAAGGTAATAGTAGATGAACTGTTAAAACATCCTGAGATGATAAAACTTGGTGGTGAAAGAAAGGAAATATCTGTTCTATTTTCAGATATAAGAGATTTTACTTCTCTTTCTGAAAAATATCAACCAGAGGAGATAGTAAATATCTTAAATAATTATCTTTCCAGAATGACAGCTACTATCTTTAAGTATGAAGGTACTCTGGATAAATATGTTGGTGATGAAATTATGGCTTTCTGGAATGCTCCTCTTCCACAGGAAGATCATGCTATTTTATCCTGTTTGACTGCACTTGAAATGATGAATGAACTTGGTGAGTTCAATAAAGAAATGCCCCCTGAGTATCGTCTCAATATAGGCATTGGTATAAATACAGGTGATGCAATTGTTGGGAACATGGGTTCTACCAGCAGAATGGATTATACCTTGATAGGAGACACTGTAAACACTGGTGCAAGACTTGAAGGAACAAATAAAATTTATGTCACAAATATTATAATCTCGGAATTCACTTATCAAAAGGTAAAAGACTACTTTATATGTCGATTGCTTGATAAAATAAGAGTAAAAGGCAAGAGTATACCTGTTTCAATATATGAACTACTTGATGTAAAAGAGGACTTCGATGTTGATTCTCTTTTAAAGAAGTATAAAAAAGTGCTATAATAATTATTGCTCCGCGCTTTTTTGTATTGGTAAAGCTTTTAATTTTGAATGTCATTGATTATCTTGACACTGTTAAATTTCAAGTGACAAGTCGATTTTAGAATTAGTTTAACATTGTCAACTCAGAAAAACGAAAATTGTTGATTTTTATGCAAATTTGCTTTAAATAAGTTGTCTATGATAAATAATCTGAAGAGATTTATTTTATTTACATTATCGATATTATTTTGTATTTTTTCATGCTGTGGTTTACCTGAACCAATGCCACCTTTAGAGTTACCGATCTCCACTACAAAAACTTTTGCTATAAGTTCAAGTGGAAGTAGTTATGATTTATGGAATATAGAGTTTGTTTCATCAAATAAAGAATCATACTTTAAAGGGTATTTATTCTACTATAAAGATGCAGATGGATATCTGAAAAATGGCTATTTTTTATATTACGAAGATAATGAATCTCGAATTGTTTCAACAATACCACTTACCGGTGAACTTACCGATTTTCTCACTATTGAAGATGATATCCCTTTTACTTTTTCCATTTCAGGATCAAACTTCATTTCACGGTTTTATGAAAATAAGATTCGAAACATGTATGTTCTTTTAGATTCAGAGCAAGAATCGATGTCTGTTAACAATAGCAAAAATGGAACAACAATATATTTATATCTCGTTCCTTCGGGACTTGATACAAGCAATCGTCTATTCATTTTTCCTGCATTTTCAGTTACTACAAATATGGTAACTTTGACTTTTAAATAGTACAGGGTAAAAATTGATTTTTTCTTTTAGCATTTTAATTTAAGTGCGATCTACAATCAGCGGAGAAATATATGCAGTACAATATTTTAAATGATCCTGTTATAAGGTTTATTATTCATATTTTTATATACGCCATAGTTGGAGTTGGAAGTGCTCTATATTACTATTACTTTTTAAAAAAGAGATTCAATTCAAATTTCTGGTTTCTGCTTGCAATATTTTTTGGTCTTATAGGTTCTGCTCTGGGTTCCTATTTTCTTAATGATATATTTAAGTTATTAACTCAATGGCCACTCGGGATAAACACACTGGCAACAATATTTGGGGCATTTTTTATGGTCGGGATTTATTCATTCATTTCAAGTTTGAAATCTTAATTCTAAGATAAGAAGTTAATACTTTTTCATCTTTTTTACTACTATCATTACCTAAAATCGTAACATCAGGGTACAGATATATAGATAAATTTTCGCTTAATGGCTCTCCTGCAAAAAGGTAGATTTTGCTAGCTTTTTATTTTTCTTTTTTGCACTTTTGTGCCTTCTACGCCTTTTTAAGGCCTTCAGGCCTTTTCAAGGCGGTTTACGCGCTCCTGCACATATCTGTTAGATAGTTTTTTTTAAATTTATACTTTATTTCAGGAGCGCCATTAATGTATATTTAGATATCTTTTCTTGTTGATGATGAACCAGCGTCAACCTTATTTGATGAAGAATCGGCTTTCACATTATTTTTTGAACTTTCGGCATTTTTTGATTCTTTCATCTTATAGTCTGTCGTATAAAAACCAGAACCTTTAAATACTATTCCACTTCCTGCAGAAATAAGTTTTTTAACCTTTATTGATCCACAATATGGGCACTGTGGAATCTTTTCATCTTTTATTGAAAGCCATTTTTCAAATGAATTATTGCACTCTTCACATTTAAAATCGTATGTTGGTGCCATCTATTCCTCCATAATTTTATGTATAATTGATTTCTTTACTCCAGTAATCGGTTTATGATCCTGGTCTTAATATTGTTGTCAAGTCTATTCTTCAATTTTTAAATTGTATCGACCTTTATTTCATAGCCTAGGTAGTATTATAGTCAGTTCTATTCCTGAACTCTCGATTTTTATAGTTTTGTTTTTAGACCGTTATATAAAAAAAGAGTCAGAAGTATTAAAATAATACCAATTATCTTTGGTAAACCAACTGCTTCATGTAAAATAAAATAATTTAAAGATGTTGCAACCACAGGTTTTAAATAAAATACTAAAGATGCAGTCCCAGCGTCAATATTTATAAGAGCTTTAAAGTAGGTTATATAAGCAAGTCCTGTTATTCCAAATGAAAGTATTATCAACAGGACAAGTTGAATAATATCAAAATATATAAATATTTCACCAATTGATTTAGATGAAAAAATTAAAGATCCAATAAATAAAACTAAACCATTTACACCAAATGAAATTGAATTCAATGTAAGAGGAGAAACATTTTTTAAAAGTTTTTGAGAATAGATCGTATAGTATGCAAAAGAGATAGAGGCAATTATTGCAAGAACTATTGCAAGAAGATTATCACCTTTATCTGGTTTGTACATTATAATAAAAATCCCTATTATACCAACTAGAAGAATTAAAAGCTTAAAAATATTTTTAACTGCAAATTTATTTCTTTCTCTAAAATCCTTTATTGCCAGGAATATAAAAACGAATAGGGGATTTGAGCTTATTATTATAGCCGAAGTCGAAGCATTGCCAAGCTTAACCGATATTTGAAGTAACAACATGGCCATACAAACATTTATAAAACCAGATATAATAACCTTAAATTTTAAATTTTTAGATAATTTTGAATATTCCAGAATAATATTGCCCGGGCTAAAAAGAAAGATAAAGAGTCCACCAAGGAAAAACCTGAGACCGGTTAAGATGAAAGCATCAATATTAATCATCTTGGAAACAAGTTCAAAAGAGGAGAAAAAAATAAGTGTAAAGATAAGATAAAAGACTGTTCTATTTTTTTTCATTTATCCTGGTCCACACCAATTGTCCACAGGCTCCATCTATAGATTTCCCTCTTTTATACCTGATGGCGAATTCAACATTATTTTCTTGAAGTATATCGATAATCTGTTTTTCTCTTGTTGAAGATCTATAATTTACTCCCTTTATTTCATTAAACTCTATAAGATTTAAAAATGCATGGAATCTTTTAGCTATTTTGATAAGCAAGTTTATAGACTCATCATCATCAGTAAGTCCGTCTATAAGCAAATACTCGAAAGTGATCCTCTTATCTATCCTGTCAAGGTATTTTTCGCACTGTAAAAATAATTTTTCTAAATCCATTGCATTTGGCATCAGGCTTTTCCTGGTTTTATTAAAAGGAGAATGTAAGGATATAGAAAGTTTAATAGGTAAACCAAGGTCTAAAAGAAGATCCGTAAAATTCTCCACTCCACAGGTTGAGATAGTTATCCTGCGAGGAGAAAAAGGTGAGATATCGTTTTTGCATAAACCTATGAGAAACTTTTTAAGATTTTCAAAGTTCAGGAAAGGTTCGCCCATCCCCATGATGACAATGTTATCAACCTTATAGCCAATACTCTGCACCAGCAAAAACTGCGCAAGCATCTCATTTGCAGTAAGATTTCTCACAAAGCCAGCCTTGCCAGTAGCACAGAATGAGCAATTCATAGGGCAACCTATTTGAGTTGAGAGGCATAAAGTAGTTCTATCATCATCATTTAAAAGAACAACCTCGATAAAAAAATTATCTACAGTTTCAAGTAAAAGCTTATTTGTTCTGGTCTTTTCCTCATGAAGATTTTTTTCAAGTTTAAAGGGGATTATTTCAATAGTTTCTTCAAGATAATCCCTGAACTTTAAGGGAATATTGCTCATCTTTTGAGGGTTAACAACTTTTTTTTCCAGAATCCATTTAAAAAACTGAGCGAATCGGTATTTTTCTATATTTTTAGTCTTCGCAAGCTGCAATACATTTTCCTGAGAAGTTAAAAGCTCAATCAGGGGCATTTTTCTATTTTCAAAATCGGTGTTTATCTTATTATTTTTTTCCATTTATTTTCTTGTGGTATATTGAAATTAAAGTTGATAGAAACATAGGACGAAATATTACAATATTAAAAGCTGGTCTTTTTAAGCTGAAAAATAATAGTATACTTTTTTATAATGTCAAGATTATTAGTGTATACTATGTTATACTTAGTTGTGAAGAGAGATTTTGAATATTAAATGATTGGAAATAGATTATATAGCCATTAAAATGGAATAATCCTTTTAAATATGCATCTATTACTAAAAGTAATTATTAGTCACATAGAATTTTACATAAACCACTTGACAGTACCGAAATTCTGAAAAATATATTGTAAAGGCTGATTATGATAGAAATAGTTAATAATAATAAATAAGGATATAAAAATGGAAAATAATTGTATATTTTGTAAAATCGTAGATGGCGAAATTCAATCTGCTAAAATTTTTGAAGATGAAGAGTTTATAGCTATTCTTGATACAATGCCAAATACTTATGGTATGACTTTAATATTGCCAAAGAAACATTATGATTCCTATATATTTGAAATGCCAGATCAATTTTACTTAAAACTCATGATATTTACAAAAAAAGTTGTAAAAATACTTGAAAAAGGGTTAAATGTTAATCGAGTGGCTATGGTTATGGAAGGCATGGGGATAAACCATGCCCATATAAAGTTATATCCTTTGCATGGTGTTGAAAAAGAGTTCAAGCAAATTCTTGCAAAAGATACAATATTTTTTGAAAAATATGAGGGTTATATATGTACAAAATCTGGTAAAAAAGTAAGCTTTGATGAACTTAACAATATTGCAAACAAGATAAGAGAAAGCAATGAACTTTAATTTTTATACAAATTACTTAAAAGTACTTGCTTTTAGCATTTTTTATTTCTAAAAAATTTAAGAATTGAAGGTATTTATGAATATTGATCTTTTAATTGTTGAAATTGGATCGACCATTACTAAAGTGAATGGATTTAATCATCTTGGAACTGACAGAGTATCCCACGTAGGTCAGGGGATTGCTTTAACTACGGTCGATTCTGATGTTCGAAAAGGGTTTGAAAACGCGAAAAAAGACCTTATGGAAAAAGCTGGTTTTGATAGTCTTGATACAGGGGAAGTTCTGGCAAATTCTTCTGCAGCCGGCGGACTTAAGATGGTCGCTACCGGCTTAACCTGGGAGATGACTGCAAGAGCAGCCAAAGAAGCAGCTCTTGGTGCCGGTGCCGTATTAAAATATCTTACTGCTGGCGTTCTCACAAAAACAGACTTGAACAAGATTGTTGAAGCTGCACCAAATATGATCCTTTTTGCTGGTGGAACAGATTATGGAGAGCAGCAGATAATTCTTGAAAATGCTGAGAAGTTAGCTTCACTTGATTTACCTATTCCAATTTTGTTTGCTGGTAACAAGGTTTTAGAAGATGAAATAAAGCAGGTATTTTCAAGTACAAGATTTTTATTAAAAATAGTACCAAATGTTTACCCATCAATAGATGAATTCAACATTGAACCGACAAGGCTTGCGATACAGCAGTTATTTTCCGAGCATATAATTCATGCAAAAGGGATAGATAAGCTTCAAGAGGTAGTTCACAAAGATATAATTCCAACACCTTATGCGGTTTTAAAAATAGCGGAGCAGCTTTATAAAAAAATAGGGGATCTTCTTGTTATCGATGTTGGGGGTGCAACAACCGATGTTCATTCAGTGACAGAAGGTTCTTTAAATTTTAAAAAACTTCTCATAGCTCCAGAACCTTTAGCAAAAAGAACTGTAGAAGGGGACCTTGGAGTTTACATTAATGCTGAAAATGTCAAAAAATATCTTGAGGAAGAATCTGTTGGTGTTGATTTGCACCATTTGAAGCCATTGCCTGGTTCTGATGATGAGGTATATCTTTCTTTGACACTAACGGATAAGGCTGTTAAAACAGCAGTAGAAAGACATGCGGGGCATATAATAGAAGTTTTTGGTCCTGAAGGAAGAAAAACATATATAAAAGGCAAAGATCTAACCGCTATCAAGTACATTATAGGGACTGGAGGAGCTTTAACCAGGTTAAAAAATGCACGCTCAATACTTGAAAATATAAGGATTAATCAAGTTTATAAAAAATTACTTCCACTGCAAAATTCAAGCGTATTGATAGATACAAATTACATTTTATCTTCCTGCGGGACGATGGTCGATTACTATAAAGAAGATGCCGTAAAATTGGCTTTGCAATCTATAGAACGATCTTTAGAAATTTAACAATCTAATTTAAATATATTTATAATTTAGAGATTTAAATATATTTATAATTTAGAGATTTTTAGAAATTAAATATATTTAGCTATCTCTGGAAATAAAAAATGTCTGGAGTTTGCTTAATAATAGGCTCAAATTTAAGTTATAAAATTTTATACGAGGTTTTTATGAGTTGTAAACTTTTTTGTAACATCGATGCGATTTCTCATAATGTATCTTTTCTATCAAATAAAATTCATCAAAAGAATGGATTTCTTTTTGGAGTAACGAAAGTACTGTGCGGTTCACCTGAGCTTGCAAAGATCTTTATTGAAAATGGTTGCGATGGTATAGCTGATTCAAGATGGCAAAATATGGCAAAAATTAAGAATTCTAAAATATTCAATGATTTATATAATAAAAAAAGACTAACTAAAGAGATCCAGTTTTTAAACTTGAGAATACCATCGATTTCAGAGGTTAATAGGATAATAGAGTTTTTTGATATTTCTTTAGTTTCAAATTATCCTCAAATCGAAGCTCTCGATTTTGCAGCAAAACAGCAAAAGAAAAAACACAATGTAATATTAATGATTGATGTCGGCGATTTAAGAGAAGGGGTTATTCCTGAAGATGCAAAAATTATAGATAAAAAAAAGTGGTATGATCAGGTTTTCCCTCTGGTTGAAAAGATTTTGAAGTTTTCAAATATTGACCTTATAGGTATTGGAACAAATCTTGCATGCTATGGTGGTATTGTGCCTGATACTGAAAATATGCAACTCATGGTTGACCTCTTTGACTCTATAAATACTGATTTCAATCTCAAACTAAAATATCTTTCTGGATCAAATTCTTCTGGCTTACCACTTTTTTTTGAAGGCAAAATGCCAGATACTGTAAATCATTTCAGGATAGGGGAGAGCTTGATACTTGGTGTTAATGTCTTAAATAGAAACCCTATTAAAGAATTAAGGCAGGACACTGTAAAACTATCTATTGAAGTCATAGAGAAATATTGGAAACCATCTAAACCAATTGGTCATGGAGCTCAGAATGCTTTTGGTGAAACTGTTGCATTTGAAGATAAGGGAAAAATGCTCAGGATAATAGTATCAGCTGGGAGACAGGATCTGCTCGTAGAAGGTTTAAAACCTATAGATGATGATATTGCAATACTCGGAGCAAGTTCAGATCATCTCGAACTTCAGCTTTTAAGAAATTTTGATAAATATCCAGTGGGTTCTTTTATAGATTTTAATCTAAATTATGGTGCTTTACTGGCAGCATCTACTTCTTCCTATGTCGATATGATTTTTTATTAAAAAAAAGCAGTCTTAAAGATTTGCCTTTTTTATTAAAAAAAAGCAGTCTTAAAGATTTGCCTGATGTTAATATCATGATAGAGTGTCGAATTCATAGTTGCCTGTAATATATGAAATTGAAAGAAAGATAGATATATAAAAATATTTTGTAGTTAACATAATGTATCTTATGAGAAGTTATTTATAGATTAGATTTTATTCGTTTTTGAACAATTAGAACCTTTTCAATATACCTTTTAAATGCAAAAGTTTTATTTGTTATTTAAAATCATAATTTTCTGGAGAGTTATACAATTAAATATAGCTATGAATTAAATGGATATGATGGATATATTAAATAGATATAATGAATATAATGAATATAATGGATATTTTAATTATATATTCTTAACGCTAATATTGTATAGTTTGTACATTACAAAATGTTAAATAAATAAATGAAAAAATGCTGGAAGCTTTTTATGAAAAGCAATGATTATAAATGTTATTGATTATAAATATTATTAAAATTAATCAGCAAGATAATAATAGCCATGAAATTCATTTATAAACTTTTCTATTGCTATCAGGTATTCTTTTTGTAGTGGGATTTTTTTCCATTTTATCTTTTCATCAAATTTTTGTAATTCTTTTGAAGTTTGATATGCTATTGATTCTGTTTTTTTATACTCGGATTGATCACCTATTGAAAAAAAACATTTTGATAAAAGCCAATAAGATACACTTTCTCTATATTTTAAGTGATAGGAATATAAAAAATAGTTTATTGATTTCTCATACATTCCAGAAAAGAAATAATAATACCCTATTCTAAAGTAAGCTTTTGAATATATTGAATACTCTCTCGGTATAGATGTTATGATTCTGAAATACTGTATGTTTATATATTGATAGTATCTATCACTTGATAAAAGAGTTTCTAATGTAGTCAAAAACTTGCTGTATTTTTTTTGATAAAAGTAGATTTCCGAAATATCATAATAAACAAGTGTAACCGATTCTTTTATTTGAAAATAATTTTTAAGTTCTATAGACTTATTATAATAAAATAAAGCTATGTCAAATAAACCTTTTATTTTATAAATTTGACCAAGTTTAAAGTAAACTTCTGGATAATTTGGATTTAATTGCAATGCTTTTTCGTAGTATTCGATAGATTTTGCATAATCTTTAAGGTAAAAATATCTGTCACCAAGCAATTTATATTCCCAATATTCAGTTGCTGATATAAATATAGTAAAAGCGATAAATAAGATAAAAAAAGATATAAATAATTTGCTCTTTTTCATAGTTTAACTAAGTATCGTTTAATCTGTTTTTGATTTTTTTGGGTAAACCAATATTTTAGCTTTTTTAAATATCTACTACAACTTAAATTAAAGTTGTCAAATATTCTTCTTTGTAAAGTAAATGATAATGTGAATTTTGAATTGTAAATTGGGAGATTCTTTCAAAACCATAGTTCAAGCTTGTTTTGTTTTTAATGGCTTGATTTAGCAAAAATTCAGTTCTTTCTTTTTGTAAAATAAAGTTTTTAACAACTTTAAGATTTTTTCCAGCTATAATTAGATCAGGATTTGATAAGGCATTTAAAACATACAGAGTATGAGCTGATGTATTGAATTTCATGGCAATTTTCCATAATGTGTCACCCCATACTATCTGATAGTTCAAAATTTCTTTATTTGCAAACTCTTTTAACAAAATGTCATGATACTTTTGAATATTATATGCTGTGATGATTTTCCCGTCTACACCTACCTTTGCTTCAGAAGGTGTTATTGCCTGTTTTTGGGTAGTTTGAGTTTTTTCAGTTGTTGCTTTTTGTGTGGCTTTTTCTTCTTGCTTCACAGGTGCTGGTGTTTCAGCTGGTTTAGTTGTTTCAATTGGTTTTGTTATCTCTACAGGTTTTTCTTCTGTTTTTATTGGTACTTCAGAAGGTGCAGTAGCTGTTTTTCCATTCAAATCATGATATGATAGATCCAGTTGTTTATTTGAATCTTTGATATCAATTGAGGTGATTGTAAATTTGTTACTTACCAGAACAGAAAATAAAAGCAAGAGTATTAAGAAAAATATGAGAATAATAGTCAACAAAGTCTGCTTTTTTTGCTTGCTTGATTCATTAACTAATTCATTTTTGCTCTCTGAAATTTTGTTTTTTGATGTATATGTGGACATACAAAACTCCTTATTTGTCATTTCAATATCTAAAATCGTTCATTTCTATATATTAATAAGAAAATCTGACTTCACGATTTTTCTAAATGTTGCTGCTAAATAGAACTTTTAATCAGATTTGAATATTTGTATGAAGTTTTATAATTTTAGTTTTAATAAATGATAGATTGTTGCAATATATTATACTTCTTAATTGAATTTCCACATGATGAATGTATATTTAACTCAATTTAAATGTTATGATATTTTATAATATTGTATAAAAATTACACTTTATAATTATTAAAAGCATCTATATTTTACAATAAATTAAATGTTATAAAATTATATAACTTAATTAAAAAGGAGTTATAAATTATCATAAATTAATTAAGACACTTACCTTCAAACATATCTATATCTATATCCATTTGAAAATTTAATAATTTAGATAAAATTTTAGAAAACAATTCAGGAAAAATTAAAGAAGAATTAAAGATGCAATGAAAATGAAATGATTGAAAATCTATTTAAAAAGATAAATATCCAAATTTATTTTTAATTGTTGATATAGTATCTTTTTACTCTCTTACTTATCCAGCAAGTTACCTCATATGGTATGGTTTCAACTTCACGAGCTACATCTGATGCTGTAATTGTATCATAGCCAAAAATAATTACCTGTGTTCCTACATCATAAAAATCATCACAGAGATCTACCATAATCTGGTCCATACATATTCTACCTGCGATTTTATATTGTTTACCATTTATCAAAACATTATGTTTATTTGAAAGAAGTCTATTAATGCCATCAGCATAACCTATTGGCAAAGATGCTATATATCTATCTGTTTGTGCCACATATATTCCGCCATAAGAAATTGGAGTTCCACTTTCCACTTTTTTTATAAATGCAATCTCTGTTCTAACTTGCATTGAAGGATATAATTTAATAGATTCAGTTGTTTCATCAGACGGATAATACCCATATGCCATAACCCCAGGTCTTACCATATCAAAATAACTTTCTTTTAGATCCAGAATTGCACCAGAGTTAGCCATATGATAGATTGGTATATGAATATTTTCTTTTTCGATTTGTTGTTTCAAACTTTTGAAAATCTCTATTTGTTTGTATGAAAATGTTTTATCTTTTTCGTCCGATTTTGGAAAATGTGTAAAGAGACCTTCAAGATACACAAAGTCTTTATAGTTGTATGCATTTTTAACTATATTTAAGGCTTCAGATGGCTTGCAACCGATTCTCCCCATTCCAGTATCTACCTTGAGATGAATCGTAGCTCTTTTATTCATTTTTTTTGCAATTTCAACAGTTTCCATTAAAGTTTGCATATTAACTACGGCAAGAGTCAGATCATTTTTGATAGATAGATTCAGCTGATCTTTAAATGTTACACCAAATAGAAGTATTGGCAGTTTTATTCCTGCATTACGAAGTTCAACTCCTTCTTCTACGGTTGCAACACCCAGATAATTTGCTAATTTTTCCTTTTCAAACATTTTAGAGATCTCTACTGCTCCATGCCCATATGCATTTGCTTTAACAGCAGGGCATATCAAAACATTTTCACCAACTTTATTTTTGATACCCGTTATATTTTTTCTAATAGCATTTAAGTCTATTATTGCAGCAGTTTTTCTTTCTCCCTCGAAAGAGATTTTGTTTTTACTAAAATTATCTGACATTTTTTTCTCCCAATTTTCAAAAACTATTAACGCATAGTTTTTTTCTTCTTTTGATATTATAGTTGAATATATTTTTTCATTTTCTTTTGATATTTATTTAGTTTTTTCAAATTATATTGATTTCAATATCCCTATCAAAATTTAGCTTATTTTTAAGAATTTCAAGATTTGATTCAGCAATTGTAAAGTAAATTATAGTTCGATCTTCTAAATATTCGATCCTTAAGTTATTGGCATTTAATTTTTTACAGATCTCAACAAGCTTGTACTGTTTATCATTGACTGTTATAGCTTTTATATCGATTCTTTTCTGGAAAATCATAAGTTCTACTGAATTTAAAGCATTTATTAAAGTTGTAGAATAAGCTTTAGAAAGACCTCCGGTTCCAAGTTTAATTCCACCAAAATATCTTACAACTAGAGTTCCTGCTTGAATTAGTTTCTTTTGTTTTAAAATATATAATAAAGGATATCCAGCAGTTTTAGCAGGTTCTCCATCATCACTGTAATGTTCTACTATATTATTTCCTTTATCAATTAACCTATAAGCAAAAGCAATATGAGTCGAATCGAAGTATATTTTTTTTATATTACAATATTTATTATAAAAATCATCCTGATTTTTTATTGGAAATAAAAAACCAATAAATCTTGATCGCTGGATTCTATACTCTGATTCAACTTCATTTTCTATGGTTAAAAAGTCCATATCTCATCCATTGCCTTTTGAAGTCTATTCATTATTGCAAGTTCAAATCCTGAAAATCCATAAGGTTCAATAAAGATATATTCTCTATTTTCTCTATCAGCCTGTCTGAATAAGGCATAAAATTTTTGTGCAAAGCTATAAGAATCTAAAAAATTTATAATTTTTGTATCTGATGAGAATCTTTCTATGATTTCAAATAATGGATCAAAGAGATCTGAATGCTTTAATATAAGAATTTTCTTGTTTTTTAAATTTTTAAAAGGTTCGTTATTATTTATATCAAAAGAAAAATCCAGAGGCTTCATCATATAAATCTTTTTGCTGCTTGATTTTGCTATATTTGACAGGAAATATTTATCTTCGTTTTTTCCAAGAAGTACAACTTTTGCTTCTGGTTTGTAGTGAGTATATTTCATCCCAGGTGATTTTGGTGAACTTTTTAAAGAACCATCTTTTTCAATTATGTTGTAATTTAAAGCATCACTATATTCAATATCTGAAAATATAGGATATAGATCTTCTTGAGTTATAAATCCAGGTCGCAGGATGGTTGGTATTATAGAAGTGCAATCTACTACGGTTGATTCTATACCATATACACTATGTCCACCATCGATAACATATGAGATTTTACCGTTAAAATCGTTAATAACATCTATAGAATTTGTGCAGGAAGGTTTGCCAGAAATATTTGCTGAAGGTGCAGCAAGAGGAAAAGAGTTTTTTATCAATACTTGAGCCAATAAATGGTCTGGTAACCTTATTGCAATCGTTGATAAACCACCTCTGACTATTGAAGGTATCTTATCTTTTTTTGCAGGAAATATAAATGAAATAGGTCCAGGCCATAGAGATTGAGCTTTTTGAAATCTATCTAAAAGCACTTTTTTGCTTAAAAATTGAAAGTTAATATTATCTTTTTTATTTTGATTTTCATCTCTTATTGTTTCAGTATTTTTGTTATTATTGTTTTTATATATGAAATCATTAAAATCTATAATAGATTCAGCTTGTTTGATGGAACAAACATGCACTATTAGTGGATTATCAGCTGGTCTGCCTTTAATTTTAAATATTTTTTCAACAGCTGTTTCATTAAAAGCATTTGCTCCAAGCCCGTAGACTGTTTCAGTTGGAAAGGCTATTACTTCGCCTTTATTTATTTGCTCTATTGCTTTTAACATTTTTTCTTTAATAGTATCTTCTGAGAGATTCTTAAAATTTGCAAGATCAATAATATTTGTTTTGATGCCCATATGCTTTATTTTTATGTTTAATATTTTTCAAACAATGTTGTATAACAATTTATTTGTAAAATAATAGTTATAAATAATCATATCTATATGGTTATTTGATTATAATAAAGTATAATTCCATTTAATATACCTGACTACTTAAAGGAAATTTAATCCATATTTAATTATATCGCTATTTTAAAAGTGATGTTATCCATGGAATTCCTATAAAAGTTCCTATAGAAGCTCCTATTGATGTAACTATAAAGATGACAAGTATTCTTAATATCCGATTTTTGAAAAAACCCTTAAATTTTGTTACATCTTCTGAAATATTTTCAAAATCAGCAACTTTTGGCTTACGTAAAACTGCTTCAATTATTGATAAAAACATACCAGCTCCAATTACAGGATTTAGCGTTGTTATTGGAGCGATAAGCCAGGCTGATAAAATAGTTAGTGGATGAGCCATCACTAAAAGAGCAGAGACTGAACAGCAAAATCCACTTATTAATACCCAGTATTTCAACATTTCTATACCCACTTTGGGACCCTTTGTAAAAAAGCCAGCTGCAAATATTCCTAAGATTAATATTGTCAAAAGCCAACCAATTAGCGAGGTCTTTCCTTTTTTTGCTGGAACAGTCTCTATTGAAGGATCATAATCATAATTGGATTCTATCTTTTTTACTATTCCATCAAGGTGCCCTTTACCAACTACTGCAAGTATTTTTTTACCATTTGCGTTCTTTATTTTTTCAGCAATAAATGTATCTCTTTCATCTATTAATACTTTTTTCACAGATGGTAGCTGTTGAGAAAATTCATCCATCATGGAAGAAAGCAAATCATTGTTTTCCAGCAGATCTTTGACCTCTTCTTCTGTTACTTTTTCCCTGGTAAAAATGCTTTCAATTATTAAATCTATAATTTTTATCTTATCCTTAAATTTTGAAAGAGCCCATGCTCTTTTTAAAGTAGTGTTTATATCCCTATCTGCAAGTATTATTGGAAGATTTTTTTCTTCAGCCATTTGTATAGCTGTTATCATCTCTTCACCAGGGTTGGTCCCAAGGTCAAGACCAATTCGTTTCTGAAAAGAAGATAAAATCATGGATGTAAATAATAAAAACCCCTGCCCTTGTTTTATGACTTTAATGATATCAAGGTTTTCCCATCTATTCTTATCTTTTAAAGAATCAAATCTTGATTGACATAACTCTACTGCTATTGAGTCAGGTTTATATTCTTCTATTGCTTCTCTTACATCTTTAACACTTCGATCAGACACATGAGCTGTTCCTATAAGAATTATTTCCTTATCATTAATCTTCAATATTCTTTTTGAAGTTTGATTTTGATCAATTGATTTATCCATATTTTGTCCTCATTAAATAGTATTTTGCATTTCTTTATGCATTATTTTATTCATGTCGTTTTATTATTCATTGTATTTATTTAATTATCCACTCTAATCTTCTTGAATTCCTTTTTAAACATGCTAATAAATATGATTGTTCTATCCATGAAAAAAATAGAAAATAATGATCAATATTCACTTTCTTTTTGATGATAACTATTTAAAAAATCATTCTTAAAAACTTCAAACCTATCTTCCAGGATAGCAACTCTTATGTTTTCAGTAAGCCTTTTTAGAAATGCTAGATTATGTATTGAAAGCAAAGTCATAGCAGTTATTTCACCGGATCTAAAGAGATGTCGTATATAGGAACTTGTGAAATTTTTGCATGCATAACAATTGCATTCTGAATCAAGAGGCTGCTCTGAAAATTTATATGACATATTTTTAATGCTTTTCTGCCCATATTTTGTAAAGAATGAACCATTTCTTCCAGCTCTTGTTGGAAAAATACAATCCAACATGTCAACTCCTCTTGCTACTGCTTCAAGAATATCTTCTGGTTTACCAACTCCCATAAGGTATCTCGGCTTTTCCAGCGGGATTAAATCATCGAGAAACTCAATAATATCATACATCGTTTGTTTATCTTCACCAACTGAAAGTCCACCAATAGCATAACCAGGTAGATCAAGTTCTGTTGTTTTTATTGCCGAAAGTTTTCTCAAATCAAAATAACGATTACCTTGAATAATACCAAAAAGATAATGCATTTTATTTGAATTTAAAACCTTTTCTTCCCACTCTTTTTTTGATCTTATAAGCCAGTTAAAAGTTCTATTCATGGCTTTTTTAGCAATATCATAATCTATTGGTATTGGAGTGCATTCATCAAGAGGCATCATAATATCTGATCCAATAGTATTTTCAAACTGAATGACTGATTCAGGAGTGAAATAATGCTTGGAACCGTCAATTACTGAAGCAAATATGACACCCTCATCTGTAACTTTTCTAAAATCACTTAATGAAAATACTTGAAATCCACCAGAATCTGTTAGAATATTTCTATCCCAGGTAGTAAAATTATGAAGGCCATTAAAATGGTCCAGAACCTCTTTACCAGGTCTTAAATATAGATGATATGTATTCCCAAGAATTAATTTATAATCCAATTCTTTTATCTGTTCCCATGTACACGCTTTAATAGTTCCAGTAGTTCCAACTGGCATAAATATTGGAGTTTCCACTTCTCCATGCGGCAGTATCAGTTTTCCTGCTCGTGCTTTGCTATTTTTCGACCTTTTTTCCAGATTAAAACATTTATTCACTTTGCTACCTTAAAATATTTTTTTTTATAGATTCAAATTATTCTTAAATCTATATTTAATTAATATTATGATCTGTAATCATTCATCTTCGTTTGGTAAATAATTAACAGCAAACTTTTCAAATTTTGGTTTTAAATATCGAATTCTTTTAAGAATCATAAATTTTTTTTCACTTTTAATTTCTTTTACTTCTCCAAAAGTGCCAGCTCCGAGATATATTATCCTGTTTTTCGGATCAGGTTGTAATTTTTCCTTAACTTCAGCTAAAGCACAATCAAAACAGTAATATTCATTTTTTTCTTCATTGTAGAAACTATTTAGAAGGTCATAAAGTTCCTTATTACATCTTGAACAAAAAATATTTGTTTTTTGCGATTTATTGTTGAAATATTTATTGTTAGATGCTGGTGTATAATGTGTAAACCTTTTTTTTTGATTTAACCTTTTTTCATCAATTGTATGCTTATTATGTTTATAATAAAAGTGATTTTCGTAATCCTGGTTTTTGTCTTCCACATTATAATCAAAGTGATTATTATTGTTTGAAGAAGAATTCAAATTGTATTTTCTATCATTATTTGCACTAAAGTCAGGGTTTTTATCATTTTTATAATTATTGTTTTTATCATCAGGATGATTTTTATTTAAATCAGGATTATTTTTCACATTACTGAATGTTCTGTTTTTAGAGTTAAGCTCCTCCCTGGAAGTTTCAGTATTATTTGGTTTCGCAATAGTATTATTTGCAGGTTGTCTTGCCTTTTCATTCTCTTTTTGATCTTTAGGTATATATTTATAAACCTTATCACTATTTAAATG
>JAAYUW010000021.1 GCA_012517545.1 Exilispira sp. | reverse complement strand
TTTCGGAAATCTCAGAGGCTAATAACAGATTTTACGTTTCTTTAAAAAAAATTGGCTATTTCACCTTTAGTTAAGTCGAACTTTCCTTTACAGAGATCTTTTATATTTTTATAGTATTTTTTACGCTTTTTACCTTATTTATCAGTTTAACACTTCTTTTTTTTACATCTGTCTACAATTTTCTTTGTAAGGTTTCCCTTTACAACCATTACTTTGATGTCGCAGAGTCGTTCTTCGCTGTTTATTAGAGTTAATTATTTTTATCTTAAAATTATGGGTAACGAAGAGAAGTTTATAGCATACGTAGTTGCGAAGAGCCTAAAAGTATACGTTGAATGTAAATAGCATAAATATAACTTTTTTAATGGATTTAAACACATATTTTAGTATAAAATAGAAAAGTTTTAAAAAAAATAAAAATTTTACTTGATTTTTTTTTAATTTTCCGTATTTTATAAATGTTAACGGATAGCACCACGTGTTTTTATTGTTTCTGTTGATTTCCCGTTTAGTTAAGATTGAAGATATCGAGTATATTTCTCTTTGAAAATCCTCAATTTTTCTCGATTCGTTGCGTCTTTTATCGGGCATGGTGCCTTCTGGTAAAAGGAAAAGGAGTATTTTATATGTCTAAGAAAATCTATGTCGGTAACATGAACTATAAGACCGACGAACCTACTCTCAGAAGAGAGTTCGAAGCTTTTGGTGAAGTTGTTTCTGCTAAAATCGTTGTTGATCAGTTTAGTGGCAGATCAAAGGGTTTTGCTTTTATTGAGATGGCAAATGATGATGATGCTAAAAATGCGATCTCCTCTCTCAATGGAAAAGAAGTTGATGGAAGACCTCTTAAAGTCAATGAAGCCATCGATAAGAATCCCAGATCTGGTGGTTCAAGAGGATATCAAAGAAGAAGCTACTAACCTATAAATGGTTAACTATGGCACGGCGAAAGCCGTGCTTTTTTTTTATCTTGTTAAATTCATATTTAGATAAGTCATTTGCCAATGAACTATAAGTTCATATTTTTAATTTTGCTGCATGTTTAATCAAAGATTTATCTATCTTCTAAAACGATTAATTAGAATTATAGCGAGTGGTATAGAAAATGCTTCAAATATTTATCTATCTTCCATGAATTAAAACTTTTCCTGTTTTGATATATGGTAAAAGGGAATATCCATCATTAATTCTTTCACTTGATATATCTTCGATAGAGAGTAATAGTTCTGCCATGTTTCCACTTATTATGGTTTCGCACAAGGGATACTTGATGGTCCCATCTTCTATAAGAAAACTATTCTTTGCTATACCGGTGAAATCACCATTGGGAGATATGTCTGATCCTGAGAATCTTCCAAGGATTATTCCAGATTTTGTTTCTTTTATTATTTGATCAATCTTTTTATCCAGCTGCTTTACTATAACTTTCGAGCCATAATTCAATGCTCTTTCTTTTCCTGTTTTTTTGCTACCATAAAAGCTTAAAAGATATGATTTTAATATCCCGTTTTCAACCAGACAAAAAGATTTTGTTAGAAATCCATCTTCAGTATAACCAGCATTATCAACAAAATCCTGATAAAAAGGGTCACAAACTATCGTTAGTTTATTACTGGCAATTTGTTTATTAAGGCTATCTTTAAACAGGCTTGTTCCTCTAATCATTGCAGAATCAGATATTGAATCAAATAAAAAACCAAGAAGTTCATCTACAGAATTTGGAGTAAAGATAATACTTCCATTTATTTTTTTTTCTATTGGTTGTGGATATAGTTCCAGGATATTTTCTTTGATAATGCTTTTTGTATTTTCCCATTCAATAAGAGGTAAAGTTAGATCTTTTTTTGCAAAAAAAAGGCTTGAAGAAGATGATAATCTATCAGAAAGTCTATTTGAAAATAGAGCATCAAACGAATAAAACCCTCCGTAAGAAAAAAACTCAGTTTTATTGGAAGTCAAAAACCAGTCAAAACTTCTATAAAAATTCAAAGATGCCTGCTCAATATTTAAAGATGGATAGTCTTTTGAACAGATGTCTAAAAACTCTGAAACCCTGTATATCATATGATCTTGAATGAACTGTAAATTTTTATCCACAAAAAGTTCAGTTCCCTGATAAGGTGCAAGCTCATAGGCTGGATCTTCCTTTGAAGTCTTGATTATTAAAAGAAGTGTATTTAATGAATCGAGTATATTTTGTTTATCAATATTATTTATGGCTATAATGCCTTTTTTGTTTCCAATATATCCAGTAATAGATATAGAGCTTAAAAAGGAGGTCGAATACATTGAAAGTTCATTCGTTAAAACATTTATCTCCTCTTTTTCACCTTTATTAAAACTGAGAGAAGATTTTTCAATACCTATTTTTTTAGCTTGCTCTAAAGTCCAGTTCAGTATATCTCTTGATCTCATTATATCTTCGATGATAACTTCTTTATTTTCAAGAGTTTCTAATCTATTTAAGATTTTTTTCTTATTGATCCTGTTAATATTCCTACCTGACATTATCTTCCTCCAATTATCGCTTTGCACCTAATAGATGGTCCTCCCACTGAAACTGAAATAGGTTGTTTTTTACCACAGTATCCTGAGCTGTCCCATTTAAAATCATCTCCAACCATGTCGACAGATTTAAGTACTTCAAATGCATTGCCAAGAACAATAGTATCTTTTATAGGTGAAGAGATTTTGCCATTCTTTATTTTATAACCGCAATCTATTTCAAACATAAACTCACCATTTGTATCTGCTTCTCCACCTGAAGTTTTAATAAGATAATATCCATCATCAATAGAAGATATCATATCTTCCAGCTTGTTTTCTTTCGGTAAAATGGCAGTATTTCTCATACGAACAATGGGTTCATCACAGAAGAGGTTGGCTCTTGCATTTCCAGTTAGAGGTATATTAAGATCATGGGCTGTTTGCTTTGAGCTTAAATAACTTTTTAATATTCCATTTTCTATAATTGTAACATCAACTGCTGACGTACCTTCATCATCTATAAATATTGGCACAGGGCATAAATCTGAAAATGCTTTATTTGAAAAATCAACCAGAGTAATTTGTTCTGATGCGACAATTTTATTCATAAAATCCTTTGCAATAGAACCACCAAGTACTATGTCGGCTTCGACAGTATGCCCAATAGCCTCATGAGCAAGGTTTCCCGTCACTTCCGGACCAAGCAAAAGTTCTTTTAGACCAGGTTCAGCATAAACACCTTCTGATTTTTTTATAAGCGATAAATATGTAGAATCGATAAGTTCATATATTTTTTCTTTTTGTAATAATATTGTGCAGAATTTTCCGATCCCACCAAAGGAATCAGAAAGCTCGTATGGCTCACCATTCTTTTCTATTGAAAAATTCAAACTCAGAAAAGCTCTTGGTAGTGAATATAATAGATAACTTCCATCGGATGTAACAAGATTTTTATAGGATATCGCCTGGTGAAAATTTAAAGTCCTTGATTTAATGAGAGGGTATTTGTTTTTGATATAAGCTTCAAGTTCGAATAAGAAATTTAAAAAATCACTTTGTTTATCATCTCTATAGTTTTTTGAAATATCAAAGTCAAATGAAGCAGGATTTGATGGCAAATTTATATTATTCATTTGTCTGGAGATAAGTTTAGCATTACCAATAGCTTTATCTATGATGGTCTTAAGGGAATTCTCACTTAATTGGCAGCTTGATGCAAAGCCCCATTTTCCACCCAAAAAAGATCTAGCTGATATTCCAGATATTTTTATCTCAGAATTTCCGATTACATCGTTGTTCATAATACTAACAGAGGATGAATGCAAACTCTGCTCTCTTATTTCTAAATAATATGGTACATTTCTTATAAAATAACTTATATCTATAAACTCTCTCATCAAGTGTCTCCTGGAAAGATTTAATTTTTATTATAACATGAAAATTTATATTATACAGTAAAGTTTAAGATAATAGAAATATAACAATAGTTAAAAAAACTTGAAGATTTATAATCAGATTGTAAAATTTTAAAAATGGCAAAATAAACTATCTGCAAAATCTATGGCAAATATTGGATAAACTTAAAAAAAGATATTTATGCTTTTTCTAACTAATGATAAGTAAATTTTGTTGTTTTCAATTTACAATAAGATAAATAAATGAAAATAGATAAAAGGTTATTTGAAAAAAATATTTTTTCGATAAATACTCATATTCGATACTTTTCTTTAATTGTAAAAAAAGAATATGGAATAGATCTCAATTTAAATAAACCAGATCATCAGCAAGAGATTGATAAACTTTTTTTAAAAGCTCAATCTGCTTTAACTGATTATGAGATTGTTTATTCAAAAGATGGATTTCCTGTTCCTGTAAGCAAAATAAACCATAGAAGGTTGCATTCGATATACAATCCCATGAGAGAGAATGTACTGAGCTTAAATGATTCAAATTTAAAGAATATTAAGGATATTAGCGAAAAAAATAACATAGAAAAAAACCAGAAGGGAAATTGTGAGTGCACGGTTTTTAATATTTATGAAATTTTTGGTGCAGGATTCCTTTATAGTATACCAGATAGTGGTTTTTCACAATCTTTTAAAGAAGATATGAAAAATGAAAAATCTTCAGGCTCAAATGTATTTAAAGATAAAATAGAAAATGAGATTAGAAAAAGAGATAGAAATATTTTTTTCATAATAGACAATTCATTGAATCTTATTTTATTAGCTGCTATTTTTAGAGATTTAACTTCAGTGTTTTCATCAAGTATTATTCATATAATTATTCCAGATACATTTAATGATAATGAAATATATGAAAATATCTCAGGTGAAGTGGCAATCTGTTTCAACCCTCTATATTTCCATTCAATAGTGAGAAAAATAAACAAGAATCAGCTTGATGAAAAGCAGATAGATAGCCTGGTTAAATTCTGGGAGAATTTCAGAAAACAAAAAATTTTTGAACACAAAACATATATTTATAACTTTGAAAGAAACTTAGCGAATACGATTATTAACTTAAAAAAGCTAATTTTACAAGATAGCACTTTCATAATATCTGATAGAGGTACTTTTTCAGATTTCAATAGTCCAGAGAAAAAGACTTTATATGAATTCAAGGATTCAAATTGCTTTAGCGATCATGGCCAAAAAAAGAGCCAGATATTATCTTTTTTCGACCTTGTTAAACATGTAAATAGCTCAAAAAAAAGCAAAGAATCTGCCTTACTAGTTGGAGCATCTCCTTCTCTTGATAATAGTGAAAATAAGTTAAAAATAATAGATATTATTGATGATGAAAATCCTTTTATAATTACGGTAGATAATGGATATAATTTTTGCTATGAGAATAATATTATTCCAGATCTTATTGTTATTTTAGATAATAGAAGTATTATAAAACTTATGTTTCCTGATAACGATATTACGAGAAATATTCCTGTGTTAATACCTTTATCAGCTAATTCCGGGGTCTTTGATTTTTTCAAAACAAAATATCTATATGTTATTGCAGATATTGATATAGAAAGATTTATTTTAGTCTTTCCAGAAATTTATTCTTTAAATTGTAAAAATTCTTTTTGTGAAAAAAATTATTGGTTACGCAATCCAGAAGATTTGTATAGTTTATTGGCATCTATACAAATTCCATCGAAAAATGTTGGTGGATTCTGTTATTTATTACTAAAATACTTGAAATTTAGGAATATTTACCCTTTTGGTATTGATTTTTCATTTACAAATCGTAAGTATTATTATTCCTGCTCTTACTTTTACGATTTTCATGATATAAGGCAAAATTATTATACAACCACAGAAAAAATGTCTGTTATATCAACTCTTCAAAAGGGGGAGAAGTTTCTCTTCGAACAGTACAAAACAGAGTGGAAATATATTGTACATCAATCAATTAAATTGGATATGATTTCAATTAATAAACCAAAAACTTTTGATAATGAAGATACGATTTTTGACAGTATAGTTGAAAGTATTTTAAATATTGTCAGTTGTTTTTTTATGAAAGGTTACTCTGAATCAGAGTCAATTTACATTACTGAAAATTTCTTAAATACATTATTGAATAAAAAATTTTAGTTCCCATTTGTTCTTTTTTATTTTGTTTGATTTTAATTTTATTTTATATAACTTTCTGTCAGTAGTTTTAGAATCAAAGTTAGATAAAAAATCAAATTATTATTTTTTGAAATAAGCCAGATATCATAGTTCGAAAAAAACTCTACTTTAAATAGATTATCTTTGATTTTATAGGGGAAATTTTTAGACCATATTGGATATGTATTTTAAATTTATCTTATACAATAGGTTGAATATTTTTAATTTAATAGATACATTAAGGTATAAAATAAAATCTCATAATAATCAAGTATAAAATCATTTATTACTTATCCGATAATACTAATAATAAGCTGAATATTGGGGAGGAATTTTGTCAGATAATAAACAAGCTCAGAGTTATCTTGAAATGAAGGTAAAGACAGCCAGTCCAATTCAGCTGGTTCTTATGCTTTACGATAAGGCTATTGTTTGCTTATCTACCGCAATTGAATTATTGAATAAAAAATCCTTAAAGTTTGATGCGATAAATAATAATGTTATTAGAGCACAGGATATTGTTTCCGAACTTATGCTTTCCCTTGATTTTGATCAGGGTGGTCAGATTGCTCAGAATCTTTTTGCAATATATGATTATTGCATGCAACAGATGATAGATGGTAATATTAAAAAAGATCCTGAAATGCTCAAAGTTGTTCTTAATATACTTACAGATCTTCGAGCTGCATGGGCAGAGGTAGAAAAGAAAAATTCTTCAATGAAACCTGCAAATTCAAATAATTCAGATGGAAGTTCTATTAACTTTAAGGTTTAATAAATGGATTACGATAAGAGATTTGGTTCTCATATTTCTATAAAAAACGGATTGTCTTCAGCCTTAGAAACGGCAGAAAAGCTTGGATTTCATTCTCTTCAACTTTTTACTAAAAATGCAACTAGATGGACTGGCAAAGATCCAGAAAAAAAGGATATTGATAGATTTATCACTTTAGCCAGTAATGGATTTTTTCACATTATCTTAGCGCATGCATCTTATCTAATAAATCCTGCAAGTGCGAATAAAGACATCCTTGAGAAAAGCTTAAACTCATTACAGGATGAGTTAAATAGATGCAGTATTTATCATATTCCATTTTATGTAATACATCCAGGTTCACATATGGGAGAAGGTGAGGAAAAAGGTCTCGAAAAAGTTGTTGAAACATTTAATAATGTTAGAATACCTCAAGATTTAACTATTCTTTTAGAGACAACAGCAGGGCAGGGGACAAATCTTGGTTACAGGTTTGAACATCTTGCGTTTATCATCAAAAATGTTGAGAAACAGGAACATTTTGCTGTATGTTATGATACATGCCATACTTTCGCCGCTGGTTATGATATATCAAATAAAAGTGATTTTGAAAAAGTTTTTTCAAACTTTGATAAAATTATTGGTCTTTCTATGATAAAAGCATTCCACATAAATGATTCAAAATATCCGCTAAATTCAAAAAAGGATAGACACGAAAATCCTGGCAAAGGCTATATTGGAAAGGATGCTTTTAAACTTTTAGTCAACTTTCAACCATTTAGTGAAACTCCCATGTTGCTGGAGACTGAAAAATCAGAAGATTATCACGAGGATATTGAAAACATTAAGTTTTTGCAGAGTCTCTTAAAAAAGAATAAAAAATAAATTTTTAATTATAACTATTATGGTTATCAGGTTATCATGGCTATTTTCTTATGTTTATTTAAAATCGACAATTAATAACTTTTAGTTTTTATACATTAGCTGAAAGTTCTGAAAAAAACTCCTCACAATAGAATAAACCTGAAAACATAAGATTTCTACAGACAAATTTGTACTTATAGATATTCTCTTCTTTTTATAGCCAAACCATGCAAAGAAAAAGGTAAAGAGCAGAAAAAATATATAGAATTCTATGTTTATTATTGTGTTATCAGGATTTATACATTTCTAATTTTTTAAATGAGCTGTAACTGCCGGATGAATGAGTATGTATAATTATGCTATTCACCTATTTCTTTATTTTTACAGAGTTGCTCTTTGCTATTTACAGCAGTTGAAAGTTAAAAATCGAAAGTTTAAAGTCTGGAAAAAAAAGCTAATTTTTTTCAAATTTACCCATAATAGGTATGAAGAGCCTAAAAAATACTCATTAACCTGAAGTACCATGTTTTATTGTAAAATGAAACGTACATAGAATTTATGAGAATAACTATAAATCATTAGACTCCAAGATATGCTTCTTTAACTTTTGGATTCTCTGCTATCTCTTTTGATGGACCGCTAAAGGTTATACTGCCGACTTCCAGAACATATGCAAAATCAGATATCTCCAGAGCTTTTTTTGCATTTTGTTCAACAAGTAAAATGGTTGTTCTCTGTTTATTTATCTTAAGTATTATATCAAATATTTCTTCAACTAATACCGGAGATAGTCCCATAGAAGGTTCATCAAATAGCATAAGATCTCCACCAGTTACTAAAGCTCTCGCAACTGCAAGCATCTGTTGTTCACCACCTGATAAGGTACCACCAAGTTGCTTAACTCTTTCTTTTAGCCTTGGAAATAATTCAAATACATTTTGATATCTTTTTTCTTTTTCTGCTTTATCCTTCAAATTCCAGGCAGCCATATCAAGATTTTCCATGACTGTAAGAGTTGAAAATATTCTTCTTCCTTCAGGGACATGAACAATGCCTTTTTTTACGAGATCATGAGCTGAGAGATTTGTTATATCCTCCCCTTTAAAGATTATGGAACCTTTATTAACTTTGTTCAAACCGCTTAAAGTTCTTAAAGTTGTAGTTTTTCCAGCACCATTTGCACCAATGAGTGTAATAATTTTTTTATCTGGCACTTCAAAAGATATACCTTTTAAAGCCTTGATCTGGCCGTAGGAAACCTCAAGATTATTTACAGTTAACATGTTAATCTCCTTTTCCAAGATATGCTTCAATTACTTTTGGATTGTTTGCAACTTCATTTGGCTTTCCCTCAGCTATAGTTTCACCAAAATCGATTACTTTAATGTATTCACAGATCCCCATGACGACTTTCATATGATGTTCGATAAGCAAAATAGTGAGGTTAAACTTATCGCGAATGAAACGTATCAGTTCCATAAGTTCGCCAACTTCAGCAGGGTTCATACCAGCTGCTGGTTCATCAAGCAAAAGTAATGAGGGATGAGTTGCAAGAGCTCTTGCGATCTCAAGTTTTCTTAGCATACCATAAGGTAGATTTTTAGCTGTTGAATACATGCAACTTTCAAGTTTAAATATTTTCAAAAGTTCATAGGCTTCTTCTTTAATCTGTTGTTCAACTTTATTGTATGTTGGGGTTCTAAATATAGAATCAAAGATAGTTGTATGCAAAAAGTTTTGTTGAGATTCGATACTTCTCGTCGTGAGATATCTCGATTTCTCAGTGGTGTAATGTCGAGCTATTCGAATATTATCCAAAACTGAAAGTGAATTAAATATTCTCAAGTTTTGAAAAGTTCTTGCTATACCCATGTGTACGATTTGATAAGGAGCTTTTCCAGCTATATGTTGATCTAGAAATATAATATTACCAGACGATGGATTATGGACTCCTGTTATAAGGTTGAAAATAGTGGTTTTACCAGCACCATTTGGACCGATAAGACCCCACAAGGCTCCAGAAGGAAGATCTATGTTAAAGTTTGATACAGCTCTCAAACCACCAAAATAGTGGGTCATTTTTTCAATTTTAAGAACACTACTCATGGATATCCTCCTCTTCTGGAATCAAAACCTTAATCTCTTTCATCCCCATGAGCCCTTCTGTTTTAAATAACATGATAAATATAAGGAGTAAAGAATATATAACCATTCTCCATTGATCACCAACGGTAAATTTCAAAAGATTTGATAGTGAATAAAGTCCAACTCTCAATCCTTCCGATAGAAAGGTTAAACCAAATGCGGCTATAACAGAACCAGATATGCTTCCCATACCACCAGCATATACCATGATAAGTATTAAGAATGAGTACATGAAACCAAATTGAGTTGGATGAGCAATCTGGACAAGATGAGCAAGTAAACCTCCACCTATCCCGGCAAAGAATGCTCCTATAACAAATGAAAGAATCTTATATTTAGTTGTATTAATTCCTACAAGTTCAGATGCAACTTCATTTTCTCTAATAGACAGCAAGGCTCTTCCATGAGTAGAATAAACTATATTACGGATAATTATAATTGTTAATATAGCAATTACAAAAATGATTGGGAATGTAGAAAATTTTGGTATCCCCAGTAAACCTCGTGGCCCGCCAACATAATCAATATTATTAAGTATTGTTCTTATTATTTCACCAAATCCCAATGTGACGATTGCAAGATAATCACCTTTTAACCTTAAAGATGGAAATCCTATGATAAACCCAAGAATAGCTGCAACTATTCCTCCAGCAATAAGCGATAAAATAAAAATTAGATAGTGTGAAAAAGAATTTGGAGTAATTTTTAAGACTAAAGTCGTTATTGTTGCAGAAACATAAGCTCCAACTGCAGCAAAACCCATATGACCGATAGAAAATTGACCGGTAAATCCATTTATAAGATTTAGAGATACAGCTAATATGACATAAACCAGTGAAACATTGATAATTTGAATTATATAAGCATTTAAAATGTTATATTTTTGAAGTAGAATTATTAGAAACATTACCAATAGTGCGCCAACTATAAATATGGTCATTCTTCTTTTGATGAATTTTTTATAAATAAAATCAATAATAGGTATTTTCATAATATGGCTCCTAAACTTTATCTGCTATCTTTTCGCCGAGTAACCCCTGAGGTCTGACAAGGAGTACTATGATAAGAATAGCAAATGCTATACCTTCTCCGATAAGTGAATTGATAGCAGTGGCAAAAGTTTCTGCTATTCCCATAATATAACTACCTAAAACAGCTCCAGGTATATTGCCGATTCCACCTAAAACAGCTGCAACAAAGGCTTTTAATCCTGGTAGTATACCCATATATGGATATATTCGAGGATAAGTAAGACCAGCAAGTAAACCAGCTACTCCTGCAAATGCTCCACCTATAAGGAAAGTAACTGTAATAACACTTTCTATATTGATTCCCATGAGTTTAGCGGCATCCTTATCAAGAGAAACAGCTCTCATGGCTTTTCCAATTTTTGTATACTTTACAATTAATGTCAAAAGAATCATTAAAGAAACAGCTACACCAACATCTATTAAAAAATAATTGGATATAACGGCATTACCAATAGGAAACAATTGTTTTTTGATTATTTCAGGAAAACCTCTATAGGAGGGACCTATAACAGGCAATGCAGAGAAAAAGTACTCTAAAAACATTGAAACACCCATGGCTGTGATAAGTGCAGAAAGTCTGGGTTTATTCCTCAAAGGTTTATATGCAAACTGATTAGCTATTATAGCAATAGCTCCACCAGCTGCCATAGAACCAAGAATTGAGATTATAAACATAATAATCGTTGCCTGATTGGCAGGCAAACCAAAAAATAAAGTTGCTCCTATAGCAGAAAAAAGACCATAAGAAGCATAAGCTCCTATCATATAAAAATCACCATGTGCAAAGTTTATAAGTCTAATAATACCGTACACCATAGTATAGCCGAGAGCGATAAGGGCATATATGCTGCCCAATTGAAGACCATTAAAGATCTGTTGTAAAATTGTATCAAGGTTCATTATAATTCCCCCTTAAAAGAAAAGCAGGAGGGGAATAAAATCCCCCCCCACTAAAACTGATATAAAAACTAAGGATTTACTGTAGCCTGATAAACCTGTTGACCATTCTTAACAGCTATTATAACGGCTGGTTTTACAGGATTTCTGTTTTTATCAAAGGTTATAAGACCAGAAACTACATTGATGTTTGTTTCCATCAGAGCTTGTTTTATCTTTTCAGGATCTGTTGAGCCGGCTCTTTTGATGGCATCCAATAAAATATACATAGAATCATAGGCTAATGCAGCAAAAGCATCTGGGACTTTGTTATATTTTTCCTGATATTTTTTAACGAATTCCTGAACTATAGGTCTTGGATCATCTTTTGAAAAGTGGTTTGTGAAAAAACCATTTTCAACAGCTGTACCACCTATTTTGAAAAGATCAGGGGAATCCCATCCATCTCCACCAACTAAAGGTCCATTGAAACCTAACTCTCTAGCCTGTTTTGCTATAAGACCTGCATCGTTGTAGTAGTCCGGTATATAGATAACATCAGGTTTATTAGAAATAATTTTTGTGAGTTGAGCCTTGAAATCTGTAGTTCCAGTTGGGTGAGCTTCAAAGGCGACAACTGTTCCACCAAGTTCTGTGAACTTATCTCTAAAAAACTCTGCAAGACCTTTGGTATAATCATTACCAACATCGAAGATAACACCTGCTTTTCTAGCATTCAAGTTTTCATATGCAAATTTTGCACCAACAGTTCCCTGGAAAGGATCTATAAAACAAGCTCTAAATATATAGTCACCTACCTCCGTAACCTTTGGGTTTGTTGATGTAGGGGTAATCATGGGAACCTTGTTTTGCTGTGAAATAGGAGCTCCAGCGAGAGAGCATTTGCTCATTGCAGTTCCAACTATACCAACGACTTTATCCTGTGTAATGAGTTTAGTCCAGACAGTTGCAGCTTCGGTAGGATCACCTTTGTCATCCTGATAAATGAATTTAATCTGCTTTCCAAGAACTCCACCATTTTGATTCCACTCTTCAATTGCGAGTTCAAAACCTTCTTTCATGGATTGACCAAAAGTGGCAGCTTCACCTGTTACAGGACCAACTCCACCGATAAGGATTTCGTTCGATTGCTTTTTGCATCCAAAAAATGAAAGACCAATAATAAGGATAGCAATTGAAACGATATAGATTAACTTAGAGGTTCGTTTCATAACATTCTCCTTTAATTGACATAAAGTTCTGACTTAATAATAATTCTTATGTTATAAGTTGTCAATACAAATTAAAAAGTTTTTAATAAAAAATTTAAGATATTTTGAATCATAACAAGATTATTATTTATATTATAGATAATAGGAAATTTTTAACTTAATTTAATTTGGTATATAAGGCTTTTTATATAATTAAATTATGGCTATTCGCCAAAGTAACATCGCACCAACAGATCAACACTTTTGCTAAAAGATATGTATAAATTTGATAAAGTTTGATATTTTAATTTAAAACGGGATTTGTTTTGGAAAATTATTTTTCAAGTTCAGCTGTTTATTTTTCTCTTAAGTTTATCTTACTATCTTAATTTTTTTTCTATGAAATATAGCTTTTGCTTTTATTACTTTTGTCAATTCCTTTAAACTCGATATTCAAATTTTGGTGAAAGGTTAAATTAATTTTATAGTTAGTAGAGTTTAGCTAATTTGAAGAAAGTTCGCACATAGGATTTGTATAAGGATTAGATGGCAGATTTTCGATCGATTTTAACTCAAAATCATTGTTCTCATAGGCTAGTTCGAGTTTAGTTATTCCAAATGCCTCAGGATCTCTTATTAAAATAGTGATGATTTTATTGGTAAATTGTGTAATATAGATATAGTGATCAGGGGATTCATTTGATATTTTAAGTCTCATAATATCAAGTGATGTCTCTTTAATAAACTCAAAGTATTCAGAATTTCTGCTATCAAATGCATTTTTTATTTCAAATTTTTCAATAAGTTCATCTATAAGCTTAGATTGTTCAATATAAAGCACTTCATTTCCGTCTGATGATGGAAAGAATACTCTTGTATGAACAAAATCGTACTTTTCAAGAGTTTCTTTAATATAATTTAGAGCTGTGAATAATAAAACATTACCTGTTGGAGAAAGTTTTATTTTATCAAGATTCATATAATCTCCTGACTGGCTTATATAATTAAATGTCTTTCACCATAATCATGCATGAATTGTGGGCAAATATGAAATGAACTTAATATTAGTTTAAATTTTATCAACCAGGAAATATGAAATAATTCTCACTTGATTGCCCGAGGTTTCGAGCTTTAAACTGTTAACTGGTGTGTTATTTTCTAATTATTTGTCAGATATTAGCATATTAAAATAGCATTTCGACATATTTTATTTTCCATATAGATAAGAATTGAGGTATTAATTTTTCTCCTTGTACCGCTTTTTCATGCAAAAGGAAAAGCTAAAAATTATAATCAGCACAAAATAGTTTAAATAGATAAGTATTAGCATAACTATGTGACTTAATTATGTTATATCTATATATAAATTTCAAATTTTTATGTCCAGCCAAATAATAAAGAATTATTTTATATAACAAATATGCTACAAATATGCTACAATTCTTATTTAATGGCTCATGACATATATTTTGTGCAGGTGTACTTTATAGTCGTTCTAAGTTATATTTAATTTGAAAACAGAAAATTCAGGAAAATTGACCTGGATATATTAAAATACTATTGAAGAATACTATTTTTATGCTAAGTAAAACTTATGAGATTATTTTTAGCATACAGGATAGATAATTTTACTATAAATAAAATTAAAAAATTCTCGGATGAGCTAAAGAATAATTTAAATTATTCAAATATTAACAATTCGATGATCAGGATAAATTGGGTTGATCCCTGTGATATGCATATAACAATTCAATTTATTCCTCAATATGATCCTCAAAAAATTATAGATACTTTAATCAATTCAAAGCATTCATTCTCTTTAGAAAACTACAATTTTAAACTAAATGGTCTTCAAGCTTTTCCTGATACCAGGCAACCTTCTGTTCTTATTTTACCTGTTGAAGATAGCTCAAATGTTTTTTCTTCTGTCGCATACGACCTTTTTAATATACTTGAAAAGCTTGGCCTTGAAGGTGAAAAAAGAAAGTTTAAACCACATATTACTCTGGCAAGAATAAAGTATAAACAATGTATTAAAGATGATTTGAATAACAGATCGAAATTGAATTTACGAAATAATGATTTTAAAGAATTTAAGATTTTTTTAAATTTTCCCTGGGGAAGATTATCAATGGATAATAATACAGAAAATATCTCTATGGAGTCTTTCTCCTTTAAGGGGAGTAAACTTTTTTTGTTTCAATCTATTCTTACTCCACAAAAACCGATATATAAAGAGTTATATAGCTTTGATTGATTCAAACTCATTAAAAAATATATTTTTTTACTATTTGTAGTTTTATAGGTAAACCGTTAATATAAACAGGTAAAGATTTAAATAGATAAAGATTTATTTTTTACAGGATGCAATGAATAATAGATTTCATGTGTATCGCCATAAAGGATCTTAACTTCTTTTATTCTTAATCTATTTGTAAAGAGTGCCTTATATAAAAATTATAAAGAATAGAAAAGTGAAAAAAGTTTGTTTCATTTATTTTCTTTTTACTTTTTTAATTATTACTTTTTTTATTGCTTCTGGTTGTTCAAATACATATAGATATTATAGAGATTATGAGTATATAAAAAATTTTTATAGTATTAACCCAGTTACTTCTGTGCAATCTGATAATAAGGTTGAGAGTGATGAAGTAAAAAAGACTAGGGAGAAGATCAAACAGATTGCAACATCTCTATTGGGAGTCAAATCGTTTAATGATGGTAAGCAAACTTTCAGATATGATTGTTCTGGTTTTGTCTTTTATGTTTATTATCTTGCCGGGATAGATCTTTATTCTTATATTGTTGATGGAGTCTCTTCAGGTGGAGTTTATCAGCTCTATTTGATAGCTCAAACCTATTTTTCTATAAGCAAGGTTTCAGCGCAAATTGGTGATATTATTATTTTTAACAATACTTATGATAAAAATCAGGATAAAAAAGACAATGACCTATACACCCATACTGCAATTGTTGTAGACATTCTAAATGATGGGACAATTGTATATATTCATAAATCAAACTCTGGGGTTACAAGAGGATATATGAATCTTTTAAAACCAGACCAATCATCGTCCGGGAATTTAACCATAAATAGCTATCTTAGAAATTATGGCATTCTTAGACTTTCCGCACAACTTTTTGAAACATTTGCGACTTTTTTTCGTTAACTTTAGCTAGTATAAAAGATGTAAGAATTCAAGTCTGGTAATTATAGAAAAAAATTAGCAAGGTATATTTGATTGATTATCATTTAAAATTTTGTTATATTATTTTTGGAAAGTGCTTATTTATATAAAACTTTTTTCTCAAATAAAGAGATTATAAAGATTATGATAGAAATTTTCCATTAAATAATTTAAAAAATTCTGGAGGTTTTAGATGAAATTAAAGAATGCCGGTTACTATATAGTCCTTTTTATCATACTTACTGGCGCAATTACCACATCTTTATTTATTGTTAACTCTTGTTCGGAAGAACCCAAAAATGCAAACAATATTGTTATTGCTCAGGAAGAGAGTTCTTCTTCCAGTCAGACTTCGAATAGTGAAGACGAGAAATTTTCATCAAATGATCCTGCCTTGATTGTTCAAAATCAGTACAGGAAAATTGCCAAAGCAAATTTGCCTTCTGTAGTCCATATTACATCACTTGTTGAGCAGGAAGTTCCTTCTTTACCTTTTTTCTTTCCTTTTTTTGGTAATCTTCCACAAGATCCTTCTCAGAAAAGAAAGGTAGAAGTTTTTGGTTCTGGCTTTATAATCTCAAAAGAAGGTCATATCTTAACAAACTACCATGTTGTGAACAATGTAAAGGATTTAAGAGTCAGATTAATGGATGGTTCTGAATTTGAAGGAAAGGTCTTAGGAACCGATCAAGATCTTGATGTTGCTGTTATAAAAATAAATCCAGCTGGAAAGATACTTCCTGTTGTTAAACTAGGAGATTCTGATTCTCTAGAGATTGGTGATATTATTTTTGCTATTGGTAATCCATTTGGTCTTGACGGTACTTTTACTCAAGGTATTGTATCAGCTAAAGGTAGAACATCACTTGGTATCAATCAATATGAAAACTTCATCCAGATAGATGCCGCTATAAACCCTGGTAACTCTGGTGGACCACTTCTGAATATTAAAGGTGAAGTTGTAGGCATAAATGATGCCATTTATTCACAAACTGGGAATTATGCTGGTGTTGGCTTTGCCATACCTATTAATATAGTTAAGAAAAATCTTAATGATCTTATAGCCGGGAAACCTATAGAGTATGGGTATCTTGGAGTTTCTGTTATGCCTATGGATAATGATAAAGCTGAGTACTATGGGCTAAAACAACCGACTGGTGTTATTGTCGTTTCAGTAGAACCAAATTCACCAGCTTCTAAAGCCGGAGTAAAAAATCTTGATGTTATTTTAACATATAATGGTAAAAAAATTAATAATGCAGGAGAGCTCTCTTTTTATATTAAAGATTCAAAACCAAATGAAAAGGTTACCTTACAGGTTTTGAGAAAAGTTGAAGGAAAAGTTAAAACCATAAATCTTACTGTTATTATTGAAAAAAGGCAATCAAGTAATCTTTCCCAGCAAAAACCTGATAACTGGCTTGGTGTTCTGGTGGGAGATCTTGATGATTCATTAAAAGAAAAATATAAACAATGGGGTGTTACTTTTGGAGTTGTAGTTTTAGCAATTTCAAACAAAAGTCCAGCTGCACAGCTTGGTATAGCAGAAGGTGATGTTATATATCAGATAAATGATTATGAAATAAAAAGTGCTGAACAGTTTTATCAAGTTTTAGATAAAGTGAAGACTACCAAAAAAATTGTTATCCTTATCAATAGAAGGGGAAGTAGTCTTATGCTTACCATAGGAAGATAACAGTAGCGATAATAAGCTTAAAAGAGTTTCTCAGTTGCTAAGCAATACGACCCATTTAAGGGGATAGGAAGATAAAAGCAGCGATATTAAGCTTAAAAAATGTTTGACAATTTATTTATATATGGTAGCAATTCTTAGCTGCTGTTTTGGGCGGCGTAGCTCAGTGGTAGAGCACTCGGCTCATATCCGATTGGTCAGGGGTTCAAATCCCTTCGCCGCTAATGTTAATAGCCTATATAAATAGCCCTCTGAGTGATTCGGAGGGTTTTTATTTTTTAGTATTTCATCTGAAATTATTCTAAATTTGCTTTAATAAAAATATAGAGGAGATGAAAATGCCATCCAATATGAAAGGCAGAAGTTTTTTAAGACTAATGGATTGTACACCTGAAGAAGTCAATATGCTTATTGATATGGCTATTGACTTAAAGAAAATGAAAAGAATTGGTGTCTATGGAAAGAAGCTGGAAGGAAAGAATGTTGCTCTAATTTTTGAAAAGGCTTCAACGAGGACTAGATGCGCTTTTGTTGTAGCTTGTTATGATGAAGGTGCTCATCCTGAATATCTTGGGAAGGATGATATCCAGCTTGGCAAAAAAGAGACAGTGAAAGACACAGCAAGAGTTCTTGGTAGAATGTTTGACGGTATACAGTTTAGAGGATTTAAGCATGAAACAGTAGAAGAACTCGCAAAATGGTCTGGGGTACCTGTTTGGAACGGCCTAACAGACAAGTTTCATCCCACACAGGTTCTTGCAGATTTTCAAACTGTGAAGGAGAAATTTGGTTATCTTAAGGGGATCAAATTTGCTTATATTGGTGATGGGAGAAATAACATGGCAAATTCTCTCATGGAAGGTGCCGCTATGGTTGGCATGGATTACAGGATAGTTTCTCCAAAATCACTTCATCCAGAAGCCGGTCTTGTCAATCAGTGCAATGAATTTGCAAAAAAAACAGAAGCTTCAATAACTATTACAGATAACATTGCTGAGGGTGTCAAAGGTGCTGATGTTTTATATACTGATGTTTGGGCTTCCATGGGTGAAGAAGATAAGATCCCGGAAAGAATAGCTCTTCTTAAACCTTATCAGATTACCATGGATATGGTTAAAAAAACTGGTAATCCTGAAGTTATATTTCTTCATTGTTTGCCTTCTTTTCATAATAATGAAACGGATCTTTCAAAGAAATTTCCTGATATTTGTGAGGCAACTGATGAAGTTTTCGAATCAAAACATTCATTAGTCTTTGATGAAGCTGAAAATAGAGTTCACACAATAAAAGCTGTTATGATAGCCACACTTGGCAATTAATTTATCTCTTTATTTTAGTTATAATTTTACACTCTTCACTTTTTTTGTACGGTTTGGCTAAACAGAGTAAGTTTAGGGCATATTCACTTCTTTTGCTTTTTATCATTTTAGAGTAATTCTTACCCACATAGAAAAGTGGAGAGTCTATTTTTATTTAAAAATGTTTTCATTATATATAACATACGTTTAAAAGCAGGTAATAATCTTTAAAAAAAGTTGAAGTTAAATTAAAAAGTGGAAAACTAACAGTTTTTATAATAACAATATTTAAAAAAAAGCCCTGAGGAAAGATGCTTAATGCAAGACCCCGGGGCTTTTTTTTGTAAGATGATAAAAAAATAGTTATTTATTGACCTGGAATGTTTTATCACCTTTTTCAAAAAAATTAACTATCTGTTTTGCAGCTGCAATGCCAGCATTATTATTCGCTTCTACTGTTTGAGCACCCATTTTTTTGGCTGTAAAGAAAACTCTACCAGCAAAACTTTCTTCAAATTTTTTTCTATCAGATGGAGCGACATCGGCACAGTAGAATAGATCAGTTCTTTCTGTAAGAATCGTAAATAAATCTTCTTCATTTATTACTTCTGCTCTGGCAGTATTAACAAGAGTTGCTCCCTTTTTCATGAGCGATAAAAGCTTATAGTTGACTGATTTTTCAGTTTGAGGCATTAATGGAAGATGAATTGATACATAATCAGAATTTTTATACAATTCTTCAACTGAACTAACAGGTTCAACTCCATCTTCTTTCATTTTATCAGCTGCTACAAAAGGATCAAATGCTATTATTTTCATGCCAAAGCCTCTGGCTATCATGGCGACATATCTTCCAACATAACCGTAAGCCTGAATTCCTATAGTTTTCCCTCTAAGTTCTGTTCCATCTTTTCCAGTATAACCTCTTCTTGCTATATAAAGCATAAGACCGAAAGCTAATTCTGCAACAGCGTTAGAGTTCTGTCCAGGAGTATTCATAACAACTATGTTTTTAGCAGTTGCAGCCTTTAAATCGATATTATCATATCCAGCACCAGCCCTAACAGCTATTTTGAGATTTTTTGCACTTTCCAGGATATCAGAAGTAAGTTTATCAGATCTTACAATAACAGCATCAACATCAGAAATCGCTTTTTTAAGCTCCTCTTCAGAAGTGTAATTGTCGAGAATCACAAGCTCATATTTTGCTTCATTAAAGACTTTTTTGATAGCATCAACTGCTGAAGGTGCAAAAGGTTTCTTTGTTGCCAGTAAAACTTTCTTAGCCATTTTTCTCTCCTTAAGTTAATATTTTGTGTTTGGTGATAAAATCAGAGATACTCGCTTTTATTTTTTCTTTGCCTTATTTTAGTGAAATAAATAAACAAAGAACCTGTTTTGCAATTTTCTTTAAAAAAAGATCAGTTTTAAAAGATAAGTTCATTCTACAAAAATAAACTTATCGGTAAAGGAAAAAACGAGTATCATAAAATGATGACAAATAAATTAAGGTTTAGCAAATAAATTCTAAATATTTACAAAAAAATTATAGATAATTTCTTATAAAATGCAAGAAAAGAAAAATTATATTATTAGTATTTATGCTGCCTTTTACCGAAGTCGGGTGTTCTAGATTGAGGATTTAGTTCAAATGGAAACCTATAATTTTGAAAATCGAAACTTGAAAATGAATCTATATCTTTCAAATATTCCTGTGCAAAAATGTGGTAAGCAAGTCCAGCAACCATTGCTCCGTTATCAGTGCATAGATTGGATGGCGGAAAATAGATTTCTATACCATTTTTTTTTAATAAATTGAATCTTGTACGAATCTCACTATTTGCAGAAGATCCACCAGCTATTATCAGCTTTTTTATACCAGTTTGATCTATAGCATATTTTGTTTTTAAAAGTAAAGTATCCACCATCGTTTTTTGAAAAGAAGCTACAATATCTTCAACTGATTCTTCATGAGATTCTTCAACAATACTGTCTATATTTTTATACTTTTTTCTGAAGTGTATTACTGCTGTTTTCAAGCCTGAAAATGAAAAATTTGCACCATATTTTTTTACATCAACTAATGTGATTGGGAAATTATAGGCGTTTGAATTTCCCTTTTGAGCGAATTTGTCTATTATTGGTCCACCTGGATAACCGAGATTAAAATATTTAGCTATTTTGTCAAAAGCCTCACCACATGAGTCATCAAGGGTTTTTCCGAGGATAGTATATTCGAAAAATGACTGCATCATCACTATGGCAGTATGTCCTCCTGAGATTAAAAGAGCTAAAAGTGGGAATTCAATTTTATTCTCAAAAAATGCCGCATATATATGAGCAAGAAGATGATTTACTGGAATAATAGGTTTTTTCAATTTATATGCCAAACCTTTTGCAAAATTAACTCCAACGACAAGAGATCCTATAAGCCCTGGCTGTGTTGTTACTGCTATAGCATCTATATCGTTAAGAGATACTTTAGCTTGCTGTATGGCTGCTTTGCATGTTGGCAATATTGCTTTTAAATGCTCTCGTGAAGCTATCTCAGGGACAACTCCTGAAAATTTTTCGTGAGCAATATACTGGGATTGTGAAACGAGAGATCTTATTTTATAACCATCTTCGACTAAAGATACAGAAGTATCATCACATGATGATTCGATTCCAAGTATATTCATTTTTTCCTTTATTTTTTGACTTCTTATCTGCAAAATAATTAATGAATTTTTGACTGTTATGATTTAAGTTGAAATATCCTTTTTAGTAAAAAAGATATTTTTTACAAAAAAGTCAAACAATGATTAAAAAAAAAGTAGCAGCTCATAAATTAAGCTGCTACCTAAGAAGATAGAGAATGCAAAAGAATAAAATTCCCGCCCATTATGTTTCCCCCTCATCGTACAAATCCTGTAAAACTTACCACTGGTTATTGCAAATGGATGCATCTCTTAATTCCACCTTACTAAAAAGCAGGATAAATGAAGTAAGTTTCAATTTTACAATACTTTTGTAAAAGTATTCCCACTTTCATTTGATTGATTTTGCAAACTTTCTCGTATCACTGTTTGCTGTTCTTTGGTCACTTCCATCATTTTCTTGATGAAATAGATTTGAGCATTAAGTATGATACGAGATTGTTGGTTGTCATTAATACCTTCCATGGTTATTATGCTCATATCAAACTCCTTTTCCTATCTAATTTATCGGATTATTATAATATAAATAAAAGAAATAATTTAATTTTTTTATTTTATTTTATTGCAAAAAAAGTTTTTTACATCTGATTTAATCTAAGTTCTCAATTTTATGGGTATTATTTTATGGAAATATTACAGAAGAATTCTATTATTTTAAAATTGTATATCTTAAATTTAAAAAAATATCTTGCAAATTTTACAAATTTAAGATTTATCTATTCAAAAGGCTTTTTGTAACTAAGTATGGATAAATAAAGCAAAAATAGGCTCTTCTTTCTTTTGTAAGTCTAAGCCTTACAGAAAAAATTGCAGGAAGATGTGGAAAAGAAAAATATTAACCATTTTAAGATATGAAGAGCGATTTAAAATAAAAAAAAGGAAAAAGTTATGTATAATTTGACCTCTTCATTCTCTTTAAGAAAATCTTCATTTCTAACATTGAGTTCACTTAATGTAAAATTATATAATCTCGTTATTATTCCGATTTTAATGGCGGTCGCTTCAAATATTAAGATATTTACTCCAATGTCACCAGTACCTTTTACCATGCAGACTTTTATAGTATTTTTAACTCTATTTAATACTGATAAATTAACATCATTTTTATCTTTTTCTATTTACCTTATTTCAGGTTTCTCAAATTTACCTTTTTTTGCAAGTGCTCGAGGGGCTGCAATTATTTTCAGTCCATCTTTTGGCTTTATTGTTGGCTTTCTAGCAAGCTCTTTTTTTGCAAATAATATAAAAGAATTTTCTACTAAACTAAAATATATTTTAAGAAATATTTTGAATGATTTATTTATTATTTTTATTATTTACTTTTTCGGATACTTAAATCTCTTACGATTTATGGATTATAAGTCTGCTTTTATTATGGGTATACTACCATTTGTACTTTTTGATTTTTTCAAGCTTATTGCTTCTAAGATTGTCTCTTACTTCTGGAATAAAAATATTATTTCGGGATTTTAGACTTTCAATTTTAGCATAAAATTATTTTCCCGGAACTTTCGACTTTTGACTTTCGGCCGTAGTATAGTTATATTAAAACTGATAACTTATTTCAAAAGTTCAATTAATTTAAGGGAGGATATTCTAAAGAATAGATGAAAACCAAGAAAAAACCTGATGTTGAATACCTTGATGATTATAATTCAGCTCATGATAAAGTGGAAGAAACTTTAAATGTTCCAAGTCAATATATTCCACTTATTAGTGGAGTGAACGATTCAATAATTCGCTATCTGGAAAATCATTTTCAAAGCGATATCTATGTTGGTGAAGATGAGATAGTTTTTCAAGCCTCATCAGATAGTTCAAAACAGCTTGTAAAAGTTTTTGACAATTTGCTATCTATGGCTAAACAGCAAGGTCATATTCCTTTTGAAGAAGTTAGACTTCTTGTAGACCAGGTTGAACAGGATAATCTACTTCAAAGTGATGTTAGAGTTAAAAATTCTATCAAAATTCAAAGAATCGGTAAGAAGATAGAACCTAAAACAGAAAATCAGGTCAAATATTTTGATGCTATGACCAAATATGATTTAACGATATGTTATGGCCCAGCCGGGACAGGTAAAACTTATCTTGCCGTTGGTTTTGCTTTACAGCAGTTGCTAGCTGGAACTTATAAGAGGATAATACTAACACGTCCTGTTGTCGAAGCCGGCGAAAAACTTGGTTTTTTGCCTGGTGATTTCATAGAAAAAATAAGTCCATATCTTAGACCACTTTATGATTCCATATTTGATATCGTGGGTCCAAAAACATATGAATATCTCATACACTCAAGCATTATAGAAATCATACCTCTTGCATATATGAGAGGGAGAACACTAAATGATGCAATAATAATACTTGATGAAGCTCAAAATGCTACATATTCTCAACTTAAAATGTTTTTGACAAGGATGGGATTTTATTCTAAAGTAATAATAACAGGTGATGTAACTCAAGTTGATCTTGAAAAGCGAAATGATTCTGGTTTAATGCCAATTATCAACCTTTTTCATGCTATAGAAACGATAGCAATAGTAGAGTTTTCGAAAAAAGATATCGTAAGGCATCCACTTGTTAGACAGATGCTTAATGTTCTGGAAGATTATGAACAAAATAAAAACAGATAAGTTATTTTTTGCTTTTAATAACTTAAAGAAAGATCAAATTTCTCTCTTTTTTTTGCTTTATTTTATTTTTATCCTTATTTTTAGTATTTATAATTTTATAATCATTCAGAATCCTTTTGAAAGATTTGAAGTTGGATCCATAGCAAAGGAAGATATAGTTATTCACCAGGACATCACAGTTGTCGATGAAATCAAGACGCAGCAGGAAAAAGAAGACTTCCTTGCTCAGGTTCAACCAGTATACAATCTTTACGATTCAACATTTTATAATCAGTGGAATAACTTTTCTAAGATTTTTGATTATATAAAAAAAGAAAGACCAATTCCTTCAAGTATTCAATCATTTATTGATGAAAGAACGAATATAAAGATCAGTGATAAGAAGATTCTTTATTTATTAATACTATTCGCAGATAATGAATCTTATCAAAACAAGTTCAAGACTATCTTATACAATATTTATAGTCAGGGAGTTATTCTTAAATCTGAAAATGATTTAGCAAAAAGCTCCGATGGTTTTATTACTGTCGATTGGTTCAGGACTACTGATACCATAAGAAAAAGTGTGGATGCAAGATCACTTATATTTCTTGAAAACAAAGAAAGAAGAGTTAAAGAAGAAGTTGAAAAAGTGTTTGGTGACTCTTATCAACTAAAAGCTGATTTAGTACTTATTGAAAAACTAATTCTCGATAATTTAGCAGAATCACTTTTTTTTGACCAACCCAAAACAGATGAAAATAAAAAAGAAGCTTTGAATAACTTTTCACCAAAAGTGATTTCCTTAAAGTCTGGTAGTATAATTATAAGACACGGTGATGAAATAACATATGAAAAAAAGAGACTTATGGAACTTGCTACAAGTTCAATAATTAATACAAACATTAGAAAGTTTTTATCAACTCTTGTTTTACTTGTTATTTCGGCTTTTATCATATTTTTGATCCTTTACAATTTTTCCAATTCAATTCAGCTATATAAAAGATATATAGTTTATTTTTTTTCTATTTTAATTATTGCACTTGCATTGTTTATTCTCTATGATATATATGTAATTTCTAATAAACCGATGATACTTTATTTTCCATTTTTGCTGTTCTATTTTCTTATCGAGTTTGCATTTCCTAAAAAAGAACAGGTGTGGATCTTCTTCTCTTTTATATTACCAGTCTTTATCTTGAGCTATTTTGATGAGAATATACTTTTCTTAAGTATTTTTATGTTTACAATTCTTTATTTTATAAATTTAAGAACTCCTGGATATCGAAGATCTATATTTGTAAAAACAGCAGTTGCTCTTCTTTTAAATTTAATATATGTATTATTGATGAAGTATCTTTTTATAAACGAAATGAATGACATACCTATAACTATTATATTGCTATATACGATTTTAAATATTCTTTTATCCATGGTGTTTTATTTTGGTCTGCAACCAATAATTGAATATATTTTCAACTTCCCCACCATCTATAAGCTTATGGAAATCTCTGATCTTAATAACAAATTTTTCTCCGAATTTTTAATGAAAGCTCCAGGAACTTACCATCATTCAGTTATAGTTGCTAATCTTTCTGAAAATGCAGCAAAAGCCTGTGGAGCTAACCCATATATAGCAAAAGCTGGTGGTCTATACCATGATATCGGTAAGATTAAGTATGCTAGATATTTTGTTGAAAATCAACAAGGTGAAAACCCGACTGTTGATGTCTTAAATCCCAAAATGGCAGTTTCAATAATAAAAAACCATGTTAAATCAGGGCTTCAGGAAGGAGCAAAGTTGAAACTTCCCAGGGAAGTCATGGATATTATTGAGCAACATCATGGTACATCTCTGATTTCTTTTTTCTATAGTAAGGCTCTTTCTGAGCTTAAAGAAGAAAAGATAGAAAAAGATACATATAGATATAACTACCCAAAACCTCATTCCAGGGAATCAGCGATTGTTATGATCGCAGATGCAATAGAGGCAGCTTCAAGGACCTTAAAAACAGCCGAAAGAAAGGTTATCGAATCACTTGTGGATGATGTCATTGATAAAAGATCGAAAGATGGTCAGCTTGAAGAATCAGTCTTGACTCTTGCCGATTTGAAAGCCATAAAAGAGACAATGATTACAAATTTATCTTCTATGCTTCATGGCAGGATCCAGTATCCAGATGAAAAATATATACAGGAACTTGAAAAAAAAGAAAGGTTAAGAGGAATCTAAAGCAAAAGAATACTATACAATCTTATATAATCAGGGAGTTTTATTTATGGGTGAAAGTCACTCTACAAATAAATACAATACCAGAAATGAAGCGAATTCCAGCTTTAAATCCAAAAATGGTAATATGAGAGATGTTAAGAAGGTTGTAGCATTTTGAGTTGAAAAGGTGGTGTGGATAAATCTTTCATTACAAGTATGCTCGCTGTAGTTACCATTAATGCTTGATTTAAAACTGCTATAATTGATGCAGACCTAATAGGGCTATTGATACCAACGATTTTTAGGTTACACGAAAAGGTTAAATCAAATGAACTCTGGTATATCCGGCTTCCAGTAAAACTGGAATAGAGATAATATCTATAAACTTACTGCTAAAAGATGAAACAGAGCCGGTGATCTGGCGTGGTCCTCTTTTATCAAACACAATAAAACAATCCTGGTATGATATTATATTGGATAAGATAGATTTCATGTCTATAGATATGTCACCAGGAACTTCTGATATCCCATCAACTGCATTTCAATCTTTACCTATAGATGGTATTATCGTTGTTACATCTCCATCTGAACTATCTTCACTTATTGTTTCAAAAGCTGTAAATATGGCAAATAAGATGAATATTCCAATAATTGAACTTATCGAAAATAGGGTATATCTTAAAAGCCCGGATAACCAGAAAGAATACAGGATTTTTAGTGAAAGTCATATAGATGAAATAGTAAAAAAATACAATCTTAATATTCTGGCCAAAGAATACCTATAAAACCACAAATATCTGAATTTTGCGATAAAGGGTCAATAGAATCTTATGATTTTGATTTTACAGATGAAATATTGAATGTGCTAATGAAATTATGATGCTACATTCAAAAGTACAACAATCTAAAGTACAAAGTCCGGGGAAAAGAATTTTATACAACAGTTGAAAGTCGAACAATAGTACTCATTATAAAAATGGTAATAGAAAAAATCAAGTTTAAATTCTATGATTGATTTAATAATTGATATTTATTTATTTTATTGTAAATTTAGTTAAAATTTATATCATTTAAAACCTGTCCTTAATTAATATTAATCCGCAAAACACAATCTATTTTTATAAAAATTGCTGAAAAATTGGATTATAAGGTTTTTAAATTTAAAAAAAATCAGTCGAAATTTTTATATTAAAGAATAGATTGTTATTATTGTTTATTATTTTTATCTTTTCCTGAAAAGGAACAATTTTATTTTGAGGTTTTTTAAAGGATTCATTTTAGAGATGCAAGATAAGAGTATTTCATTTGATTTTGAATCTAATAAAGTAGAAATGTTTACAAAAAAAAATTGCAAAGAACTTTTATCAATAATAGAAAAAATTGAATATACTATCAACAAGCTTTACAAAAGAAAATATCAATTTTCTATTTATTTTGTTAGTTCAGAAACTATTCGTAATCTAAATAATCAATACAGATCTAAAAATGAAGTTACCGACGTCCTTTCTTTTAGTGAAATAGATTTAAAATATCCCTTAAAATTTAATGCCGGGAATAAAAAAGAATTTAAAAATCAAAATATTGCTAAATATATTGGTGAAATAATTATCTGTATTGATAAAATCATCGAAAGAGCAGAAATAGAAGAAGACACTATCGAAAATACCCTCGTTTATATGATTTTCCATTCATTTTTGCATCTTTTAGGTTATACTCATGATAATGAAGAAGAATATAAAATAATAGAATCAAAAACATATGAACTTTTAAGGAGGTACATTTCAATATGAGTATATTTGGCTCATTTTTAAAGAAAAAAAAGGAAACCATTCATACTGATGAAGATATGCCTGCAGCCAGTAGTTTGAAAGATCTGAAAAAAGATCAGATTAAGATGATTAACGGTATTATCGAACTGTCACATACACTGGCTCACGAAATAATGAAACCAAGAATAGATGTTGTTTCTATAGATATAAATGACCCGATAGAACAGATAGTAAATAAAGTTATAGAATGTGGTCATTCCAGGATTCCTGCCTACGATGAATCAATAGACAATATCGTGGGGATCCTTTACGCAAAAGATCTTTTGAAGTATTTTTTTTCTGAAGATAAGCAAGCAATAAATATAAAAAAGATATTAAGACCTTGTTTCTTTATTCCAGAGACAAAAAAAGTATCTGACCTGCTCCGGGAATTTAAAGAAAGAAAAGTTCATATAGCTTTAATTGTTGATGAATACGGTGGGTTTTCAGGCATAGTTTGCCTTGAAGATATTTTAGAAGAAATTGTTGGAGAGATTCTTGATGAATATGATCATGAAGAAAATCTTATAGAAAAATTATCTGATAATACATACAGGGTATCTGCTAAAATATCCATATATGATCTTATTTCAGAATTAAAACTTAACCTTCCTGAAGAGATACCAGATACTCTTGGTGGTTTTATTATGGAAAATATCGGAGATATTCCAAAAAAAGATGATTCTTTTAAGTATGAAAATTATGAATTCAAAATAGAATCAATGAATGGCTACAAAATAGATAAGGTTCTTTTAACTATTAATGAGAATATTGATGAATGAAGGCATAGTTATTGATCTATATAATTTTGGCTCTTCTCATAAGGTTATAGATATTATTTCTAAAAACGGCCGCATAGAAAAATTTTTTTTATATAGACCATCTCTTATCAGTAATATGCAAAAAACACATGATTGCCTTGATTTTCTGACTCTTATTAAATATGAAAAAAAATCGGGAGATAAGATTTCCTCTATTGAAATTGAATATGATTTTAGAGAAATTAAAGTTGATTTTAAAAAGCTTATAATATGTTCCATAGCATCTGAACTTGTAAAACATTTTGATGAAATTCAGCAGACTAAAAAAGAAGAAAGTTTTATTTTTAGTTTTTTTTATGATTTTTTAATTAATATAGAAAGATATAAGGATATAAAACCAAATCAATACTATTCTTTTTTATTCTGGTTTTTGCTAAACGTACTTATTTTCTCAGGAACTTTTAATTATCAAAGCAATTGTGATCTATGTTCTGAGCTAATCTCTGGTGTAAATGCATACTATAACCTCAATACCGGTCAGTATGTATGTGAGAGACATTTAAAACAAAAGAATGCAAATTATCCTTTTATTAAAATTCCTGATCATTTTGCGGGTATATCTAGATTTGAAGAGATTAATGATAATTTTTCAAAAGATTTATTTTCTTTTCTTGTTAGAATCTATAAATATAATTTTTCAATAAACAATTTAAAGACTTTAAAATTTTTAAAATATCTTACTAATTAGCTTTTTATAATATGCAGATGATTCATTTTTTTAATATTTAGATAATTAATTTTGTATTTTACTATTCCTTTTTTTAATG
>JAAYUW010000002.1 GCA_012517545.1 Exilispira sp. | reverse complement strand
TTGCTATGGCTTCTATAATTCTAATATTTGCTTGATGTGGGATGAAAAGATCTATATCTTCCTTCTTAAGGTTAGCTCTATTTAGTGCTTCTTTAGTCGCTTTTATCATCATTGAAACAGCATCACGAAATACTGCCTTTCCATCCATCTTTATATAATGCATCGTATTATTAATAGATTCAATTGATGCCGGGTTCTTTGAACCACCAGCAGGTAAGATAAGATTCTGATGCTTGCTTCCATCAGCACTTATGTAAGAAGATAGAATGCCAGTATCACCCTCTACATGTTGAAATATGGCTGCAGCCGCTCCATCACCAAAGAGTACCGCTGTGTTTCTATCTTGAAGATCAAGTATTTTAGTAAGTTCTTCGACTGCAACAACTAAAATGCATTTATATCTCTGGCTTTCTAGAAAATTTCTGGCAACTTCTGCAGCATAGATAAAACCGGTGCAGCCAGCTAAAAGATCAAAAGCCGGGGTTGGAGGTAAGCCAAGTCTGTTTTGTAATATACAGGCGGTCGTGGGAAAAAGGTAATCAGGCGTAACAGTTGCAACTATAATAAGATCTATTGAATCCTTAGAAATTTTAGCTTTTTCAATAGCTTCAAGGCAGGCAGGATAGGCTAGATCACTGGCAGCTTGATCTTTATCACTAAAATATCTAACCTTTATGCCTGTTCGCTCGGTTATCCATTGATCTGATGTGTCAAGAATTTTTTCAAAATCGCTGTTTGTCATTGATTTTGATGGTAAATTCATACCAATGCCTGTTATCTTAACAGCCATAGTTTGCTCATTCAAAGATTAGGTTCATCCGATAAATTAGTACTTTATTCTTTAACTTTCGACAGATATATATGTACTTTATTTAAATAATCATGCACTTAATAAGCTAAAAAGTTAAAAAATTGTTTTGTGATAAGTGTAATAGCAGTCAAAAGTTTAAAGTCGATAATCCAGATCCAAGATTTTTCTATAAAAGTCATAAGTTTGATAAGTAGTAATCATAATTGCAATTTTGTCTATAAAAGTTTAAGAATGCAAAACCAAAAGTGTAAAAATGGGGATACCAAATCAAATAACTTATTATATAACTTAAGGAAATTTGCATAATATATATAACTGATTGGTTAATAAATAATATTTCTTAATATATACATTATATAAAAATAAAGTCAACCAAATTTTAAAAATAGATAAAGATTTAATGTATGTTGATAAAAAAAGATAAGATGCTATTATGCAAAATAAGGATATGTTATGAACAAAGTTAAGGCTAGATACTTTAAAACTTTAGAAAATGGAGATGTCAGGTGTCTTCTATGTCCCCATGCTTGCTTGATCAAAAGTAATGATTTTGGTTTATGCAAAACTCGTGAAAACATTGATGGAACCCTCTATGCACCTTTTTATGGAAAGGCTTCTTCTATAGCGATAGATCCGATAGAAAAAAAACCTCTATATCATTTTTATCCTGGAAGTTCTATCCTTTCAGTCGGAACAGTCGGATGTTCCTTTCACTGCCTATTTTGTCAAAATTATTCGATCTCTCAATATACGGATATTCATACTGAAGATATTAATGTTAAAGATTTAGACCTCATATTGAAACAAAAACATATAAATATGATTGCTTTTACATATTCTGAACCTCTTATATGGTTTGAAACAGTACTTGATTTTTCAAAAGAACTTAAAAAAATAAATCCCGACTATAAGATTGTTCTCGTCACAAATGGATATATAAATATTGATCCTTTAAATGAACTTCTCCCTTATGTTGATGCCATGAATATTGATCTTAAATCCTTTAACAATAGCTTCTATCAGAAATACTGTCAGGGTACTTTAGAGCCAGTTTTAAATGTCATTAGAATTGCCTCTAAAAACACTCATGTTGAGCTTACAACTCTTGTTATACCAGGTCTAAATGATACAGAGGATGAGATGGAGGCTATAACAAAGTTTATAGCTTCAATAAATCCAGATATCCCGCTTCACATTTCACGATACTATCCTTGTTATAAGATGTCAACTGCTGCAACTTCTGAAAAAACAATATTTGATCTTACCAAGGTAGCAAAAAAAAACATTCACTATGTTTATCCGGGAAATGTATTTAATCTTGATGATTCTACAACATGCGAATGTGGTAACAGGTTGATTATCCGCAAAGGTTTCAGTTCAAAAATCGTGGGAATAAAAGAAAACAAGTGTACGGAATGTGGTAAGAATATTTATGGTTTTTTTTGATATAAAAGCCAATTATGAAAATGATTGGTTCTTATTTTTAATTTAGGTTCATCCGACTGGTGCCTGGTTATTTTAAAAGCACATTTATAATAATCAAAAGTCTAAAGTCCAGGCGGAAAGTGAACTCTTCACTGTTTTTCTTTTTAAGGCAAAGCCTTACAAATAAATGAATATAGATTAGGTATAAAAAAAGCAAAATTTAATAGGAAGGACCTTTTTTTATGGGTTTATAGACCCAGGTGATAATCAAAAATGAAATAATTGAAGAGATGAAAATTAACAATTGATATAGATTCAGATTTTTTTGATTACCAGCAAATTGTAAAATATAGCATAAAACAATTAAAAATACATTTATTCTTAAAACTATCAAAGGCAAAAGTGGAAGGT
>JAAYUW010000020.1 GCA_012517545.1 Exilispira sp. | reverse complement strand
TGTTTATGATCTTGCTGTTTCGATAGGTGGGGATGGAACCTTTCTCTTTACTGTGTCATATTTTTATGGTAAAAAAATACTTTTTTTGCCAGTCAATAAGGGAAATCTTGGCTTTTTAACATGGGTATCTATCGATGAGATAAAGGAGATGCTTGAGGATTATATAAATGGAAATTTTACTGTTGAGAAAAGGCTTACATTGCAAATTGATGTAAATATAGATGATGGAAGAAATAGTTATGAAGTTAAGAGCAGTACAAGATTCTATGCCCTTAATGAAGTTGCAATATCCAAGTTTGAGTTTGCAACGCCACTGCAGGTTAAGATAAAGATAGATGATAAAGATCTTTTAGATTACATGGGGGATGGCATAATCGTAGCTACTCCCACTGGTTCTACAGGGTACTCTCTTTCTGCTGGAGGGCCAATAGTTTGCCCTTTACTTGACTGTCTTATCATAACTCCTATATGTCCCCATTCACTTACAATAAAACCAGTTGTTATAGAAAAGGAGCATAAAATAGAGATATTTGTACTTAATAATAGAAAGATAACTATAACAGCTGATGGACAGAGGGGACTTTCCTTTACTGGAGGTGTAAAACATAGTATTGTCGTAAAAAACTCTGATTATACTGTTTCACTTTTGAAAACAAAAAGTATATCTTTTTTTGATATCATTTCAAAAAAACTTAATTGGGGTTTATAAGTGCTAAAACGAATATACGTTAAAAATTATGCTTTGATAAATGAAATTTCAATCGAATTTGATTCCAATTACTCAATAATATCTGGTGAAACTGGAGCCGGGAAATCTATACTGATAAACTCTCTTTTACTTGCTTCTGGTGAAGCCATCGACACAACTTTTGTACTTGATAAGGAAAATCCTGTTATTGTTGAGGTTACAATATCAAATATCTCTCAAGACTTACTTGATAAAGCCTTAGAGTTTGGAGTAGAATTTGATGGTTTAGATTTAACCGTGAAACGCGTTTATAACCCAAAACTTTTGAAAAACTCTTATTACATCAATAATGTCTCTGTAAGCAAAAACTTGCTGGAAGAAATTTTCTCACAAAATATTGAACTCATAGGGCAACACGAAAATCAGAAACTTTTGAACGTTTCTACCCATATAGATTATCTTGACTCTTTTGCAAAGATTAAAGGGGATGTCGCAGCATTTTCAGCTCTTTACAAAAGGCTCAATGAAGATCAACAGCAACTTGTTAACTTCAAAAAGATAAAAGAAGAACAGGAAAAACGAGCTGACTTTTTATCCTATGCAATAGATGAGATTGAAAAGATAGATCCAAAAATTGAGGAAGAAAATCTATATGAAGAAAGAAGAACTCTTGCTCATGCTGAAAAGATAGCTTTAGTTTTGAAAGAGTGTTCAAGCTTTCTTCAGGGTGAATCTGGTAATTTAAATAAGCTATTTCATCTTGCTAAAGAAGTTGAGCAGATTATAACTTACGATAAATCAATTTCAAATATATACCAAAGCCTGAACGATGCTTATATCATACTTGAAGATTCATCTCATGCAATAACCACATACCTTGAAAAGATGGATTTTTCCGAAGAGCATCTCGCTTTTCTCGATGATAGACTCGATGAACTTGAACTTTTAAAGAAGAAATATGGAAAAACCATTGCAGAAATACTTAAAACAAAAGATGAATATAAAGAGGAACTTCAATCTTTGACATCACTGGATGATAGGATACAAAAACTTGGTGAGCAGATAAGTGATGAAAAAAAGAAGATCTCCCAGATGGCAAAGCTTATTTCAGAAAGAAGAAGGGTAGCTGCTAAACAACTTTAGCTTATGGTAAATGAAAATTTACGAAAAGTTGGCATGGAAAGCTCAAGATTTGCTGTATCAATAACCTACCAGGAAGATGAATCTTCATATCTTAGAATAAATGACAAGGGTTATAGAGTCTATAGTTTTGGTATAGATCAGGTTGAGTTTGGTCTTTCATCCGGTCCATCGCTTCCAGTTAAGAGTTTAAGAAAGATAGCATCTGGAGGTGAAATATCACGTATTATGCTTGCAATAAAACAGGCATTGATAGAATATGAAACAACACAAACCATTATCTTTGATGAAATAGACACCGGTATAGGTGGAAAAACCGCAGATCTTGTGGGAAACCAGATAGCTCTGCTTTCTGCTGAAAAACAGATAATCTGCATAACTCACCTACCACAGATAGCATCATACGCAGACGATCACTTTGTCGTTATTAAAAATACAACTGAAAAAAATGTTGAGATATCTGTTAAAAAACTTGATACTTCTTCTCGCATTTCGGAGATAGCCAGGATGCTTTCAGGGCAGCCAGATTCTGAAAGTGCACTAAGTCATGCAAAAGAACTTTTAGAGCAGAAAAAACAGAAATAAGGGAATTTTTTATATGAAAAAAATTAAAAATCAGAAAAAAATTGTAATAACGATGCTTTTAATAATACTGGTAACTTTTTTTTCTACAAATAAACTTTTTTCAGAAGATCCTAAAAGTGCGTTTTTAAAGCTTATTACAGAGCAGCAAAAGAGTTTTCCGGAAACTTTTAAATGCCAGATTTCATCAACTATTTTTACAGATTATCTAAAACAACTTCCATCTGAGGCTTTTACTAAACCATTAGATAAGGTTATTATAACTCTGGAAGTTGTTAAAGGCTCTGCAAGTATAGTTGTTGACGGTGTAAAAGGTGACTATATGGACTTTGTGCAGTCTTACTTTGTTTCATATCTGCAGCTAATAAACCTTGTATTTTTAAGCGCTGAAGAACTTGAAAAGCAATTTGCCGATTTTACCGTTAGTTATGAAAACAATCAATTTATATTAAAATCAGAAGTAATAAGTTATGCTTTTACATTTAAAAACAACCTGCTATCCACTGTCAGCTACTATCAAGCCCAGGTTAAGCAGATGGATATCGTTATAATATACTTTAAATCTGCAAATTATCAGCTTATAAAAAGCATTACTCTCATAAATTACCCGGGAGATTCAATTCAAAATAATCAGACAAATCAGGCAATTATCCTTTTCTCAAAATATACATATTGATAGTTTAAAGTATAACAGTTCAAAGTTGAAAGTTCGGGAAAAATACCTTTGTCAATACAGTCAAAAATTAAAAGTTCAAAAGTTACAAGTCTGAGAATGAATTTTACCTTTTTGAAAAGAGAAAATATGAAAGATAAGCAGCAAGATAAATACAAAGATAAAGACATAAAGAAAGATGAAAGTTTAGATAGAGACAAAAGTCGAGATTATATAGTCACAGTCAGATTTTATATCTCTTTAGAAAAGGATGTTGATTCAAGTTTTCTGGAAATCGTAGACTTTTTAAAAATTTCAAAGTTCAAAATACTTAAAAAATCGATTGATGCAAGGAATAAAGAGCATATAGTTGCAGAGTACAATATTTTATGCGAGAAGCTAGCGGATTTAACTCTTAAGAATATCCAGCAAAAGATTTATGCGCTTTCTAAAAAAAGTGAAAAAGGGAGCAAATCAAAGCTTTACCGTGATGTTAATAATTATAATCTTAAAAAGCCCGGCTATCTTAATATTCAAAAGTTATCTATAGAACAAAATCTTAAAAAGGAATCCAGTTTAGATAAATCTGAAAAGTTTACAATCAACCTTAGAAAGCATCCGCATAGACCAATAATAGTAGGTTTTGGTCCTTGTGGTATCTTTGCAGCCTTAGCTCTTGTGTCAAAAGGGGTGTGCCCTGTCATTATAGAGATGGGTGAGATGGTTGAAAAAAGGGATAAAGATATTGAACAATATATCCAGAAAAGACAGTTCAACGAGCATTCGAACATTGTATTTGGTGAAGGAGGCGCTGGCACCTATTCTGACGGAAAACTTTATACTCGAAGCCGCAACGAACTTAATAAAGAAATTTTTTCCACTTTTATTTACTTTGGGGCTCCTGTGCAAATAGAGTATGATGCTCACCCACACATTGGAAGCGACAATCTAAAAGTTATTATTCCAAATATACGAGACTACTTACAGAAAAAGGGAGCGAGCTTTTTTTTCGCCAATACACTGGTCGACCTTGAAAAAACGAACAACAAAGAAGCAAAAGGTGAAGGAGTATGGAGAGTAAAGATAAAAGATCTTCACTCTGGAAATCTGAATATTCTTGAAACAGATACGGTTATACTTGCTACAGGACATAACAACAGATTTTTATATAAAATCCTCTATAACTTAGGTGTTAAACTCAGTCCAAAACCTTTTGCTTTAGGATTCAGGGTGGAACATCCTAAAGTCTTGATAGACAACGACCTATATGGTAAATATGCACAAAATCTTCCATCCGCAATATACAACCTGAAGTTTAAGGGGAAAAGTTCAAATGTATTTTCTTTTTGCATGTGTCCCGGAGGCGAAGTCTTACCTGCGAATTCTAAAATTGATGAAATAGTAACAAATGGAGCATCACGTTTTGCCAGGGATAGTCAAAACTCCAACAGTGCTATCGTTTGTTCTGTAAATCCTGGTCACATAAGAGATTTTTATCAAGATTTACCAGAAAGAGTTAAATCCTTTATAAGATTCAGCAACTTTTTTGATGATAATATTATAAATAATCTTGAAATAGAAATTGGGCTCATCAATCCTGTAAAAATTAGACTTTCTGCCAAAGATTTTGACTATGATTTAAATTTTATAAATGAACTTTCTTTATGGGAATATGGAATTGTCATCCAACAGTTATTTGAAAAGATTACATACAGATTATCTGATTTATATCATGTCACAAGTTCATCTTATAATATAGGCTCATCCCAGGCCACTGCTGGTTCATTTGTGAAAAAACTTATAACTACTAACTTTATAGAACGAAAAGAAGTAATGGCAAAAAAAAGACAGGTGTCTTATAAAGATTATACGGAAGAACTTGAAAAACTCAACGAAATAACATCTTATCCATTTGGGCTTTATCCAGCAAATATTTTAAATCTTTTTCCTGAAAATTTAATTTATGATTTTATGAATGCCTTTAAATATTTTGATAGGATAATCCCCGGGTTTATAGGTGATGGGATAGCTGAAGGGTTTGAAACCAGGACTTCTTCATCAATTCAGGTAGGAAGAACTTCTGCGGGGGAAGCTATTTCAAATCTTGAAGCGGTAGTAGACGGTTTATTTGTGCTTGGTGAAGGTTCTGGCTGGGCTTCCGGGATAACAACCTGTGCTATAGATGGCTGGAAAGCTGTTATGGAAAATTATTGAAATTAAAGCAAAATAGCAGTCTTTTAATTTATTATTGGTAAATAGGGCAAATAAATCCTGCATATTGCTCACTTTATCTTTCTTAGTATATTATTTCATATGTAGATATTATCTAAATACAACTTCAGTATATTTAAAAAATCTAAAATTTATCATAATAAAATCAGACAAAATCTGTAAGATTTAATACTATTTTCATCTTAAATATTGTAAATAAACTTTTGTTGTTATAATAAATAAGGATGAAAATCTATATTGACTCAGAAAATTATAAAAAGTTGTTTAAAATTGAAATAATGAATTTTAGATAATATAATAGAATTAGATTTAAAAGTTTTATTCACTTGCCGGGTTGAACAACTAAGAAGAGGTTTCTATGATTTAAGCGCGGATCATACACCCCCACAGCACGGCTGGTTGAATAACTAAGAAGAGGTTTTTATGAGGATGAGTTTTGAAGTTTACTTTGAGCAGGATAACTTTCCTATACCGCCCGATTACAGAAGATATATCTTATCTCTTTTTAAAGAGAGGGTTTGAAGGTTCTTCAGTTTACTACTAATGCT
>JAAYUW010000197.1 GCA_012517545.1 Exilispira sp. | reverse complement strand
TTGCCAGAAAAAATAAAAAATCTCCGCAAAACATAAGTTTACCCCCTCTTTTATTTTAATTAATGCACTACTGAAATAAGGTATAAATAAAAAAAATATCTAACAGATATATGTAGAAGTGCAACTAATGGCGTTCCTGAAATAAGGTATAAATTAAAAAAACTATCCAACTGGTACATGCAGGAGCGCGTAAACCGCCTTGAAAAGGCCTTAATGGCGCTAACCTACAAAAAGAAACCAAATAACTAGCAAAATCTATCTTTTTGCAGGAGAGCCATTAATTAAAACTTTATTAAAAATTATTTCAACTTATTTTTTTTGATTTTTATGTCTAAATTGACAATTCTGCAAAAAATCAAATTGCAGAGGCATTTGCAAATATTTTCATAATGTTTATTTAAAGCGAAAAGTGCCGGGATTGAATATGAAGATCAACAGGATTACACAAGGATATAGCAAAATTTAAGTGATGCTTTGCTGTTTATTAAAAACATGAATTATAAATAAAAAATTTTGAAAATAACTAATGTATACCTATTGTACCCAGCCTTCTGCATTTTTTATCAACATATTTAAAATATTTTATTCCAATCAGAGGAACAACTATAACAGATATAGACATAATAATTATCTCAATATTTTTTGGTAGAAGTGACTTTGAATTTAGCGATAAAACCCTTAGATAATCGATAAAATATGTTACTGGAATAGACAGCGATATAGCGATAAGGAACTTTGGAAAAACCTGAACAGGATTTTGAGAACCAGTTAATGTCATGACTGTAAAAGAAGAAATATCTACCAGGGTATTGGGATCTTTAAACTGAAGAATTAAAGCTGCAAAAAATATACCAAATCCATATATAACTATGGTAAACGGAATGAAAATATACAGTGCCTTAAAAAATTCTACAGTAAGGTAAAAACCAAATACAAATCTCATAATTAAAATAGATGCGATCAGAGAATAAAGTGTCTCGATAAGATTATAGATTGATTCACCAATAATAAAATGCAGATGATTGATAGGATAACTCCATATTGTTTCAAGTACTCCTATATCCATAAGTCTTTTTAATGCAAATCCCATACCCCAGAATACTTGATTAATAAAAAGACCAACTATCATTCCTATAAGATAATATGGGAAAAATAGATCTGTTCCTGTATATATTTGAAGACCTTTTGAAACACCATCAGGAGCAAAAGAATAGATAAGAAGATAGACAGGTAATGTCCAGAATATTGGAAAAAGAACGATAAAGATTGAATTAACCGGATACCGAATTATCTCTAAAAGATTTTTCTTTAAACTTGCTCGAATAACCAGAAAAAAGTGATCTGCTTTTGAGCAGTATTTATTTTCCATAAAGCTTCCTTAATTTATTCATTTGTCAATTCACGGATATTTAACCTCAATACTTGAAACATCTGGTGACTCTTTGCTTACTTACTGTGGCTAATATCCAGATATTAAACCTTTGTTTTTAACTTTTTTTTCAGTTAACTTAAATACAACTATAGAAGCGATAAATGTTATAAAACCTATAGTTAAAATATATATTAATGAATTAATATGATACGAAATCCCCTGTCCTTTTATTATGGAATCTCTTATGCAATTCATGTACAGGGTGATTGGGATAGATAGACTAATTTTTTGCAAAAATAAAGGTAAAACTCCTATCGGAAGTTGAAGACCGCAAAGAATTGAGAGAATGACTCTTACCGCATGGACTACAAGATTTGCCTCTTTTGATCTTAATGTTAAAGAGGAGAAAATAAACAGAAAACCAATAATAAAAGGCAAAATAGATAGAGTATAGATCAAAAGATCAAAAATATTGGCTTTAAATGAAATGATTTTTACCATACTAAAAAATGCAGTTGAAATAACAATAGGTGAAAAATTAATAACAATACTTGAAATTGCGCTACCAAATACATAAGCTAACCTTGGTGAGGGTGCAGTCCATAAAGTATCAAGTATCCCTATTCTTCTAGAGCTATTAAGTTTTAAACCACCATCCCACATTATCATGTTTAAAAACATCCATGTAAGGTTTCCTAATATTATAAAAGAGCTATAATCGGTTGTTCCGGATAATCTGGCAAAATTATCTATTCCTTCATTCGTTGGACCTGCGAGACCTTTTGCTAAAAAGACAAACGTATAAGGCATCAAAATTGGCCAGACAAGTACCGATATAAACCATGTTTTATATCTTAAAATAGAGATTATATCCTTTTTGGCTGTGGCAAAAGATGCTTGAAAAAATATTTTTATTTTCTTCATTTAGCCGATACCTCAATTTCTGCAAATTTCTTACCTGTCTTGTTTATAAAAACATCTTCCAGTGTTGGCTCTGAGAGTGCAATATTATCAACTATTATATCATGTTCTGATGCAATTTTTATTATTTTAGATAGTGCATCATCTTTTTTCTTCAAATAGAAAGATATTTTTAAGATTCCATCCTCATTTATTTCTTTTTTTACTTCTGTAAAAAATTCCTGTCTTATATTTTCAATAAAATTTGAAGTAAAATTTCTCGATGTAATCGTAATATTTCTTTCAATATCTAAATTCTTCTTTAAATTTACTGGAGTATCAATCGATACAATTTTACCCTTATTTATTATAGCTACCATATCTGAAAGCTCATCAGCCTCATACATATAGTGAGTCGTCAATAGTATTGTTTTCCCCTCATCTTTAATTTCTTTAATAATATTCCTTAAATTCCTGGATGCTTCAGGGTCAAGACCAAGTGTAGGTTCATCAAGTATAATAACTCTGGGATCAGAGAGCAAAGCCCTACAAAGGACAACTCGCTGTCTTAAGCCTGTTGATAGCTTTTCAACATAAGTATCTTTTCGATCGTTTATTTCAAATTTATTTAAAAGATATTCAATCCTCTTACGGGAATATTTAGGATTTAACCCATATAAATCTGAAAAATAGGCTAAATTCTCTTTAACTGTGAGCTTCCAGAAAAGAGTTCTTTCTCCTGGAAGAACTGTGCCTAAAGTTTTCCTAACTAAAAGATCATTTTTTACGACGTCATATCCACAGATCTTAGCCTGTCCGGAATCTGGCAAAAGAAGAGTGGCGAGAATCTTAATAGTTGTAGTTTTTCCTGCGCCATTTGGACCAAGAAGAGAAAAAATCTTACCTTCATCTATTGAAAAGCTTATATCATCGAGAGCAACGATTTTTTCATTTTTGCTTACAAATCTTTTAACGAGATTGTTTATTTCTATTGCCTTCATATCTCCCCTTTAAAATAATATTCATTCGCAAAATCAGGTTGTCGATAAGTACTCTTATCGATCAAAAGCAAGTAATAATTTAGTTAACTTTCTTGAAATTATTGGATGCTTATCATTTTTCCTGTAAATTGAACTTATTTTTTAATTAAAAACTAATATATTTAATCTATATTTTATTTCTGTTAATATATTAATACTTAAAATTAATAATGTCAATATTATTATCAAAAAAATTAATTTTAATTTTTATTCTTATATTTTTTCATCCTTAGCACATTTGTTCTCGAAAGCTTTTTCTAAACTATTTACGAACTATTGCATATATTCTATATAATTGTGATCTTTCCAGACTTTTAACTTTAGATTTTTGGCTGTTGACTGCTCTGAGGAAAACCATTTATTTTTTTAAATAGGATTTTTAAGAAGATTTATTACTAAGAGAAAATGTATGATTCTACATGATGAAATAAACAATATTTAAGATTAATTTTGTACTTATGTTTTTTATCTAAACTATTTGTAAATCACCATTCTGTAAAATTACAATTTTGTATTTTGTGATGATTATTTATATTTAAATATGATTGGAATTATTACTATTACAATAAGAGACCAGATAGAGTATATGGGTAAGTATTTTGAAATTGTATTAACAATATTTTCATATTTTTTTTCTTCGTGAATATTTTTAATCATGGAAATTAAGATCCATATTAAATTGATTAGCATCAAAAAGTTAATACCAAGAACAGTAATTTTATTCGGCGTTAACCCATATTCTCTTATTCTATAAATTATTGCAGTTAAAGCTATTAAATCTATGATAGTGGAAACAGAAATTAAGACGAAATTACTTATAAAAAAATACGATGTCCTTACATAGTTTGCATTGATAAAAATAATTATTCCTAAAACAGCAACAAGGATTATATTATAGGTAATAAGAATATTTCTATTTTCATAAGGAACATTTTTTGTAATAAGTGAGAAAAGAAGGTATGTTATTAAAGTAATTATAGCTAAAGGAGCAAATATTTTCGCGATAACAGATGAAATATTGAAGTCAGAAAATTTTTTCAGGATTGGTACAGATAAAAAAGGTGCAATAATAATACCGAGAGATACGATATTTTTGAAATAAAAATCCTCTATTTCTATATTTATCATTTTAAATAATGTAAGTGTGATAAAAGTTAATATTATTCCTGAAATCAGTAATAAGGTTGACCAGATAATCATTTCACCACTGAGTAATAAAAAATCAAATATTTTTTGATAATTTTTTAATTTGAAATCACAGTAAAAAAAACCAATCATAGACCATAAAAATATTGGTATATGAATATAGATATTAATAATAGATTGTGATTTTTCATTAAATGGGATAAAGAACAGGTACAACCCTGTAATAAGAGAAATTAAAAAAATATAAATTATACTTTTGATCTTGAAATCATAAGTCGATAAAAGAAGGCTAAAAGTAAAGGTAAAAATGCATGGTAGAAAAGTCTTAAATTTATCAAATTCCATTACTTATTTTTCAATAAGAATTCTTAAAGGTATCCAGCATAAAACGGCTAATATTATCGAAATGATAATTTTCTTTAAATCGAAAGAATTCTTATAGTTTATCCGGGCATCCCAGAACTGGATTACTTGATCATTATTTATAGATTTTTCTTTACTGATTAATTTTATAAATTGATTTTTATTTTTATGAAATAATTTTTCGAGTTCATATGGATTGTTTTTATTTTCGTAAAAAATTTTTTCAAGATTGTTTTCCATTATTGCCTCTCCATTTTTTTAGATATTATTTACACAAAACATTAAATAATGTATAATATTCAGAAAGTAACAATCTTTTATTTCACGGGGACTGGAAATGCAAAACAAATCGCATTGTGGTTTTCTGAATTTGCAGTCAATAATA
>JAAYUW010000196.1 GCA_012517545.1 Exilispira sp. | reverse complement strand
TTGAAATATGCATAATAATTTTTTGTTTTCTTCCAATTTTTATAAATTTTTGCTTAAAAAGTATAATAATTTTTTTTTGAGTTTTTAGAGTAGACTCATAAATTTTTTAAATATTTTAGATTTTTTAAGAATCATTGTTTTAGTTTGTTTAAATGTTAATATTAAAAATCTTAAAAATTCTTAAATAAAATTCGATTTTACTCTTGACAAAATGTAATTACTTAGTTATTATAATGTATATACTTTGATAAGGAGTAAAATATGGAATTATCTATTATCGAAATTGGTAACTCAAAAGGGATTCGAATACCCAAACCAATATTGGAACAATGTAATATCAAAGATAATGTTACTTTATCTGTTGAGAATAACAGCATTGTAATAAAACCTATAGAGAAACGAGGTTTCTCAAACACATTTGAAAATATACCAAACATGAGTGATCTAGATATTCAACTTATGCTGAGAAACGTTGACATAACAACTTTAGCTATTTCGCTGGCTGGGGCTAATGAGGATATTAAAAATAAGATTTTCAAAAATCTTTCAAGAAATGCCTATGAGATGATAGTTCAAAGAGTTAAAAATATCGAAGAAAATGACGCTAAAAACATTTTGATTGAAATGAATAGAGCAAAACTTTTAAAGGTAATGGATTAGCAAAATGGAAATGATCGAACATATTCTGGGAAAACACAAGGCTATTGAAATTAAATCTGAATCGATATTAATAAAATCAGCACAAGATGCTCTTGATCTTATGATCGACATTGGTTATCAATATAACTCAAGGAAAATAATTATTTACAAAGAAAATATCGATGAAAAATTTTTTGATTTGAAAACTGGTTTAGCAGGTGAAATACTCCAGAAGTTTTCAAATTATAACACTCAGCTTGCTATTATTGGGGATTTTTCCAAATATACAGGTAAAAGTCTTAAAGATTTTATTTTCGAAAGCAATAAAAATAACCTTGTTTTTTTCGTTAAAGATATTGCAACAGCTCTAGATAAACTGCAAAAATAAATTTATGAATCAGTAAGGTCAGACAGATTTAATATCCCTTTGGGAGAATAAGATGATACGATCAGCAAATATTGAAGATGCATGTAGAATAGCAGAGATACAGATATTTGGTTGGAGATCTGCATATAGAGGAATAGTCTCTGATGACATTTTATTTAGAAAATTAATAGTAACTTCTAAATCCATTCGACTTGAAAAATCTATAACTGAAGGTGTTGATAATTTTTTTGTCCTGGAAGAAGATGAAATTATTAAAGGATTTATTATATGTGGTAAGAGTAGAAGCGAAGATAGACCTGAAAGTTATGAACTTTACGCGATATATGTTGAACCTTTAATGAAAGGTTTAAAAATAGGCACTCAATTGATAAATTTCTTTGACAATATCGCTGTGCAACAGGGATACAAAAGCAGCATTCTATGGGTATTTAATGAAAATGAAAGATCACGACATTTTTATGAGAAAAATGGATATTCACTTGAGGGAAAAGAAGCTTACCTGGAAGAGTTCAATGCCTGGGAAGTAAGATATATTAAGTTTTATGAATAAGAATTTTTACAAAATAAATTTTAAGTTTATTTAATAAACTAAACTGGCATAATTTTTGAAAAATAAAAGGGAGTAAAATATGGACGCAAAAATCCGTAACGCTTTAGAAACTGACTTTAAATATGTTTCATCACTTGCCAATCAGATACAATCCCTTCATCATGGCTTTCGACCTTATTTTTATAGACAAAATGACAATGTTATGAGCAAGGAATATTATCTTTCCATGTTAAATGATAAAGAAAAGCATTCTATTTTTGTTTTAGTTTATAATAATGAAATAATAGGTTATTCTATATGCAACAAACTTGTTTTTGAAGATAATCCTATTATAGCTGACTCTAAAATTTATCTTATAGATACCATGTGCATTAGCGAGAAATTTCAAGGAAAAGGTTTCGGAACTATTTTCATAAATGAAATTAAAAAATATGCTCAAAAAGAAATGTTCGATATTATTCAACTGAATGTTGATTGTAAGAATATTAATGCTATATCTTTTTATAAAAAAAATGGATTTGATGAGATAAGTAAAAAAATGTTTATCAGACTAAGATAACCCTGTCGAATCATTTTATCCATTTAAATCAAATAAATTAACAGGTTTTGTAATTGTATTAGAAATAAAAAATAGGTGAAAAAAATGGGATTATCTAAAAACGATCTTAAATTGGTTCCAGAACAAATGAGTCCTTTAGACTGCTATACAAGGATCTATAATTGGCACAAAAAACATGGAAAAGATAGATTAAAAGAAGTATATAAGCAAGAAAATTCTTACAGTAAGAACTATCTTAGACTTTTAGAAAAACTTCCAGAACCCGATAAAGCTTCAAGTGAAGATATGGATTTTATATTTTCAGAATCCTTGACAATGCTTATGGAATGGGCTTACCATGAACAAGACGAATATAGCATAAAGATGGCGGCTTATGCTCAATTTGCATTGAACAAAAAATATGGTGGCTTTGGGACAGAGGAATTCTATAAGAGCAAAAAGAATTCAAAGCTTTTTAATGAATTTGATCATTCGAAATGATATGTACGGGGGATAAGATGACACTAAACGACCTTTTCAGCCAGTTACCACTTCAATACGAATATTACCCAATACATTATTTGGTGATGGTTGATTTTGAAAATAATTTAAACTGGATGCAAAAAGAAGAAAAAGAGAAACTCTTTAATATTTTTGATAAACCTGCAAACAGCATGAAAGAGAGAATTAAATTTCTTTTAAATGACGCTTTTGCTCTAAAGATTCTTGATGGTATCAATACTATTGGAACAATTTACTTCTGGGATATCAATCTTGAAAAGATGGAAATTGGTAACATGAGGCTGGTGCTTGCTCCAGAATATCAGCATAAAGGCATTGGGTATGGTGTCATTGATTACCTCTTATATTGGCTCCAGCATAATGATTTCAAAATAATCTCTGCAAGTATTGAGCAAAAAGATATTACTGCTATTAAATGCTTTGAAAAAGCTGGTTTTAGAAAAACTGAGAAGGATAAATATTCTATCAAATTTTAAATAATATGGCATTAGGTATCCATTTCTATTGTTTTTTTTAATTGTGTTCCAGAACCTTTAACTGCAGTATTGTCAAGTTTTTTCCAGGACTTTTAACTGTTGTACATTTGACTGTTATGAATCGCGAAGAATCAGTGGGCTAAAATATGAAATTATTTTATATTTTTTTAGGTCTTTTCTCAGGGGTTCTCTTTGGTCTAGCTACACCTCTCTGCAAACTTTTTGTATCGACAATGAATAGTTTTCTAATGGCAGGACTCCTATATATTGGTGCAGGTATAGCTTTTCTACCTGAAATTTTTAAAATTTTTGCAGGAAAAATAAATTTACGTAAAACAGTTCAAAATAAAAATTCTAAAGATAACATTCACTTATCATTTTTAATAAAAAAACCAAAATTGAACCATCAAATAAAGTATCTTGCAGGGATAATTTCTTTTGGTGGCGTTCTTGGACCTTTATTTCTTATGATTGGTTTAAAATCTGCAAATTCGATGTCAGTATCTATATGGCTAAACCTTGAACTGGTCGCCACTGCTATATTAGGAGTTCTAATATTTAAAGATCATATAGATAAGTTTTCTGCCTTAGGAGCTATACTAACAATTTTAGCTGGGATTTTGATATCCTTACAGGAAAGTCAAGCTGGTTTAAAGTCCGGAATTTTTATTCTTCTTGCCTGTATATGCTGGGGATTTGATAATCATCTAACTGCTATTGTTGATGCTGTGTCAGTACAGACTGTTACATTCTTGAAGGGAACTTTTGGAGGAATCACCAATCTTATTATTGGTTTGATCTTAAGTGAAGGTCAAGTTTCTTCGACTAAGAGCTTTCCTATAATACTTATTGTAGGGATATTTTCATATGGCATAAGCATATTTGCATATGTTACTTCTGCTCAAAACCTTGGACCAACTCGAGCTCAGATACTTTTTTCGACGTCACCTTTCTGGGGGGTACTTGCTGCTTTTATACTCTTAGATGAAAAGATTAATCTTATAGTGATTATCTCTTTTATAATGACGTTAGCAGGTATTTTATTTTCAAATATTACCTCCCACAGCCACATGCATCATCATGATGCTATTACACACTTACATTTACACAGGCATGACGATGAGCATCATAATCATATTCACCCTGAGAACATAGAGGGAAATAAAAATAAACTACCAATATATCATTCCCATATGCATACACATAGGCAAATAGATCATGACCATAAACATTACCCGGATATTCATCATAGACATAAACATCTGCAAAAATCTTAAAAATTTTTTAATGTGTATAAATCTAGTGAAATTGAAAATAAAAATTATCTTTGGTTTTATCCCGACAACTATCTAAATTTTTCTAAACAATATTTATTTTTTTTTCTGAAGTGATAACTATATAAAAAGAAAATATAAAGGACTTTTAATTATGAGCAATATTTTTCTACTATTGGCAATAGGAATCTTCACAGGTTTGACTACAGGACTTACTGGAGCATCTGGTGTCATGGTTGTAGTTCCTCTCGTCACAATGATTTTAAAGTTTTCCATTCACGAGGCTATTGGAACAAGCCTTATGGTTGATATTATTGCTCCTCTTGCAATATCGCTAACATACTATAAGCATGGAAATATAGACATAAAATCAGGTATATGGATAGCAATTGGCTCCATCGTTGGGGCTCAGCTGGGAACACTTCTCGCATCCTATGTGCCTTCTGTTGGCTTAAGTGGCGCTTTTGGTATTTTTATGATACTGATGGCCATAGTCATCTGGAGAAAGGGGCTCCACAATGAAAGCATCGCAAAAGCCATGCAAAAGGTGTTCAAGTTTGAAACTAAAAGACAACGAATCATAACAGCTTTAATCCTTGGCGTTATAGTTGGAATTATGACCGGGATTATTGGTGCTGGTGGTGGTGGGATGATACTTTTAATACTAATTTTTGTTCTCAACTTCCCTTTACATGTAGCTATAGGAACATCAGCTCTTATAATGTCCATAACAGCTTGCTCTGGGGCTATAGGATATGGATTACGAGGTAATATTCGACTTGCAGATGGACTTGTTCTCGGTTTTGGAGCTGCTTTATCAGGTATGGTAAGTGCAAAATTTGCCAATAAGGTAAATGATAAGGTTCTTTCAAAAATAGTTGCTGTTATCTTTGTGATCCTTGCCATAATCATGACAATTGTTAAATATATTTAAAATTTTAAGACAGAATATCTTAATTTATCGTAACATGATTTTAACGATTTTTTTTATATTAGTGCAACATAATTTGAGCAATAAACTTGATGATAATTTTAGATTTCATCTTTTATAAGGCTTGAATGTAAAAAAATTTGCAAATACTTAAGTATCTTATTCTTTACACTCATCATTATGGTGATGCTGATTACAAACAGAACCAGAAGATTTTAGATAGCCATGCAGATATGCCTCTACCGCTGTTTTAGCATCACCACTTGCACCTATAATAACTTCAATCCCTTTTTCGTTAAATAGATCTATTGCGCCACTTCCTATGCCACCTGATATAATCACCTTAACACCTAAACCATTTAGAAAGTTTGGCAAGAAACCTGGACGATGTCCTGGATTTGTAATAGTCTCACTTCTGGTAATTTTGCCATCTTCTATTTCAAAGATATTGAAATTTTTGCAATGTCCGAAATGTTCTGTTACCATATCATTTTCACTTGCCACTGCTATTTTGATCATTGATTCCTCCATTTTTATTGTTTTTTTAGTGATAGCTAAAAAATGCCTGTTTTTTTATTTTTCTTTTATCATTTCTTCCAGTGTTTTCGATATATCACCAAGCCAAAAACTGCCATCAAAAAACTCGATCGCCCCCTTATCGCATGCAGCTGACATTTCAGGGTCAACAGGTAATTTTGCAAGAACCTTTAAATTATGTTTCTCAGCAATTTCATCTATGTGACTTTCTCCAAATATCTTATATTCCCTGTTGTTATCAGGACATTTGAAATAGGACATGTTTTCGACCAGACCAATAATAGGAATATTCATCATACCAGCCATCTTGATGGCTTTTAAGACGATCATCGATACTAACTCTTGAGGAGATGTAACAACGATAATCCCGTTAATAGCAATAGATTGAAATATTGTAAGGGGAATATCACCAGTACCAGGAGGCAAGTCGATAAAGAGAAAATCCAGATCACCCCAGATAATATCAGTCCAAAACTGCTTGATCGTATTTGAAAGAATAGGTCCTCTCCAAACGACAGGATCTGTATCATTTGCCAATAATAAATTGATAGACATAATACTAATACCACTCTCAGTTTTAACCGGAAATATTCCGATTTCACTCCCTGTCGCTTTTTCGCTTATTCCAAAGGATTTAGGAATAGAAGGTCCTGTTAGATCAGCATCCATAATAGCTGTACGATAACCCATTTTATTCATAGTAACAGCAAGCATAGATGTTACAATTGACTTACCAACACCCCCCTTACCACTGACAATACCTATAACTTTTTTTATATTGGATTTCTCATGTGGTTTCACGGAAAAATCAAATTTTTGCTTTTCTGATTTTTCGCTATCTTCCTTAATATTACGACTGTTTTGATTGTAATTTTCGCTCACAATTATGCTCCTTTATCTTAGATTATTATCTCACTACCTGTTGATAGATAATCTATATTATCTTTAATAATGGTTTTCAACCTTTTATAAGGCTCTATTCCTGTACAATGACATGTATAAAATCTTGCCTTCGTTTCTACCAGAAATCTACCAATTCTATCGGCTTTTTACTGCCGTATCGTCAAGTTTTTCACGGACTTTGGACTGCTGTATTTTAGACTGTTGTACCTGCACAAAACAGCAAAGAGCTTAATCTTTGAAACATCGACCATGTTTATGCCTGTAACAATCTAAACGACAGGAATTGAACTTTCCATCACAAAGACAGTATTCACCACCCTCAATCAACAGTATCTTTCCGTTAACCAGACACTCAGCCAGTTTTTTCCTGGCTTCAACATAAATACCTTGAACTGTGCTACGAGCCACATTCATCTGCTTCGCGCACTCCTCCTGTGTTAATCCTTCCAGATCAATAAGCCTTATCGTTTCATACTCATCAACTGTCATCTTTATTTGACTACCCTCATCTGTAATCAAACTTAGAGGTCCAAATCTATTGTTCTCAGGTAAAAAGCAAACTCTTCTCCATTTTATCGGTCTTGGCATTAAACACACTCTCCATTAAGATAATAATAATGAGTCATTTAATTGTTATCAATAAATGGCGCTCCTGAAATAAGGTATAAATTTAAAAACTATCTAACAGATACATGCAGGAGAGCCATAAATTCGAGTTTACATCGTACCCTGTTTTCCTGTTTCATTTTTTAATCTTTATATGGTTTATGGCAGATGCTATCAACTATCAATATATATAGTTTTTGGCATATGTCAATAACTTTTTTTTAAAAATCCTTAATTGCCTTTTAAAGCAGCTATAGATAATTATAGTTCTATTTAAAGAGAACAGTCTTTTAATAAAAAAACTGGCAAGCACTTTTCTGTGTACTTTTTTGGATAAAATGATACATTTTTTATAATAACCCTTAGCTAAAAACTATGGGTAAATTTTTACCACATTTAAATAGAAATTTTAACAATACAAAAACAGCGAAAAGCGTTAAATTTAACTATGACTTGAAAAGAGATTTTTTTATGCAAAGAAGCCCTTATCGTAAAAGGATTTTGGTCTTTATCTTTGTGACGCTACTTACATTTTTTTCTTTTTCAAACTTAACTAAAAATGATGTTCAGTATGATTTTTCGATAAGTATAAATAATCTAAATAGAACTTACCATCTTTATATTCCAGAATGTTACGGTGATGAAGTTCCATCATCACTTTTGATAGCTCTTCACGGAGCTGGCGGATCTGGAAAAATTATGCAACGATTCACCACTTTACAGGGTTTTGATACACTTGCAGAACAGGAAAATATAATAATTGCATACCCTGATGCGATACAGAACCACTGGAACGATGGAAGAGAAGATCCATATTCTTATAGTGCACAAAATAATATCGATGATCTTTTATTTATATCAACTCTTATAGATAATATTCAAAACTCATATAATATCGATAAAAAAAGAACCTATGTTTGTGGGATGTCAAATGGTGGTATGATGAGTTTCTATCTAGCATTTTTTTTGCAGGATAAGATTTCAGCCATAGCGACTGTTGCTGCATCCATGCCAGAAAATCTTTCAAAAGTCGAGCCGCTAAACAGGATCCCAATCTTGATGATTCATGGAACAGATGATCCAGTGGTCCCCTGGGAAGGCGGTTATGTTAGTCTATTTAAAAAGAATCATGGAAAAGTTTTATCAATATACGATACAATAAATTTCTGGAAAAAACATAACAATTGTCAACTTTCAGAGAAAAGAAATTACTTACCTAATTATGATAGAAAAGATGGTACGAGAGTCTGGAATGAGCAGTATTTTAACGATGACAGATCTCTTAGTATTGTTCTTTATGGCATTGCAGGTGGGGGTCATGTATGGCCTTCAGGTTCTAATAATCTTCCTGGCAGAATAGTAGGCAAAATGTGCTATGATATAAATGCCTGTAATGTAATATGGGATTTTTTCAAATCCTGCAGTAAGTAATACTTCAGGTTGCATATCTGGTTGTATTTCCCCCGGACTTGTGACTTTCAACTTCCCACTGTTATACTCACATAAAAAAGCAAAGGACATATCTTCTTTATTATAAATTTTATGTATATCTGGCTTTTACGGAGATTTTATGGACTTTATCACTGTCTTAGGCATAGCGATCGGTCTTTCCATGGATGCCTTTGCCGTTTCTGTTACAAATAGTACAATTATTCATGACTTAAAACCAGGATATGGTTTTCGAATGGCTTTATTTTTTGGTTTTTTTCAAATGATAATGCCAATCATCGGTTGGCTTGCTGGTTCCACTTTCAGTTCTTATATAAAAAATTTTGATCACTGGATAGCCTTTTTTCTTTTAGCATTTGTAGGTGGGAGGATGATTATAAATGGATGGCCATTTAAAAAAGAAAAAAATGGTACATCAGATGATGCTACTTCCTGCGATTCGAATTTCAAATCTGATTGCAGAAATCTGCCAACTCTTTTTTTACTTTCTCTTGCTACAAGCATAGATGCACTTGCAATAGGTTTAAGTTTTGCACTAATAAAAGTTCCGATAATTATTCCCTCTTCAATCATAGGATTGATTACCTTTTTAATATCATTTGCTGGTTATTTTTTAGGCAGAAAGATCGGAAGCAAGATTAAAATAGAACTTGAGTTTTTTGGTGGACTTATACTTCTTGTTATAGGAGCTAAAATCCTTCTCGAACATCTACTTTAGATCTTTTATATAGAATAACTCTTATCTTTTTATTTGACAATACTATTATCTTAATACTTTTAGGTTATCTTCTTCAAATATGGCTTTTAGATTTCGTTATAGGTCCTTAAAAATATCATAAACTTATAAAGGCTGAAATACTGTGGGATTATAAAAAATAAAAAAAAAGAAACCTGAGAATCAGGTTTCTTAAAATTGCAGCAGGCGAGACTTGAACTCGCACGGGTTTGCACCCGTTAGCCCCTCAAGCTAGTGTGTCTGCCAATTCCACCACTGCTGCATCGATATAATTTATTAAACTTTAGAAAAAAATTGTCAATACTTTTTTATATCTTACTATCTAGTTCATTTGTCATCACTTGTTTATTGTTTATATTTTACTTATGCTTGAAAAGCTCCTTAAAGTTCAAAATCGCATGCAAAATCAGTTAAATAACTTGAACAATTTTCAAGTAAACTTAGATTTTTCTTTTGATATACTGGTCGAAATCAGGTATATTTCGCGAGTATTCATCATTAAAAAGTGGTGAAGATATCAAAAAATCAGCTGTCGATCTATCACAGGCTATTGGAATATTCCAGACAACGGCAATCCGTAGTAGAGCCTTGATATCAGGATCGTGTGGAAGTGGTTCGAGTGGATCCCAGAAAAATATTAATATATCTATCTTCCCCTCACTTATCAGTGACCCTATCTGTTGATCACCTCCTATAGGTCCACTCAACAGTTTGTTTATATGACCAAGCTCTTTTTCCAGTATTCTTCCCGTCGTCCCGGTTGCATATATAATATGCTTATTTAATGTCTCCTTGTTGAATGTTACCCATTCAAAAAGATCCCTTTTCTTGTTATCATGAGCAACAAGTGCTATTCTTTTTTGCTTATCCATCTTTATCCTGTAAACATTATCTAAATCTTTACCAAAATCTGTATACATAAGTTTTACCTCTCTTTTTTAAAAATTATATTTTATAAACTAAAGATTAATTGTTTATCAGGCGTTTCTACCTCAATAGTATTTTTTTCCAATTAAAGGCTATTTTTCAAATAAACGTTCATACTTTGTAATCTTAGTTTTAATTAAATTTAAATAATAACTATATGTAAAAGAAGCAAGTATTCATTTATCAGTTGAACCCTATTGACTCTTCGCTTTTTAATAATCTAATATATATTAATATTATGAAAAGATAAATAAATAATAAAAAGCCAGTAAAATCTATCTTTTTTGGCATGAGAGCCATAAATTAAAAATAAATTAGAGAAAAATAAAATAGTAAGCAGGCATTTAAAAAAATAATGAAAAATAAAGTAACAAACAAACATTCAAAAAATGAAGAAAAAATTTTAGAATGAATAAAATCTATTTGATATATATTAAAATTTTTTTATAATAGCTAAAAGATTGTGTTTTTAATATGATCTTTCTTATTATTATCAGGCTAATGTTCGTGCATTCTATGTTTTGCACTCTGGATGAAAAGAAAATTTTGTTTTATCTTGCACCTCGGAAAAAGTCAGGTTTCATCTTTTTAAAAGTTTAATTTAAAGTTAATTAAAAGGATTCATATGGATTTTACCAATTTACATATAGTTGATAACCCACTTGTGAAGCATTATCTCTTTCACCTACGTGATAAAACAACAAAACCAGCTCTATTTAGAACTCTTACCAAAAAACTAACTCTTCTTCTATGCTATGAAGCTGCTAAAGAGATAGAACTGAAAGAAAAAACCGTTGAAACTCCACTGGCTAAAACTAAAGGAGAAATTATCGATAACGATATTGTCTTAATACCTATTTTAAGAGCTGGTTTGGGGATGATAGACGCTATATTAGAACTTTTCCCAAATGTTGATGTAGGATACATGGGATTTCAAAGAGACGAAAATACTGCCATAGCAAAAGGGTATTACTCCAAGTTACCCAATCTTAAAGGCAAACTCGTTTTTATTGCAGATCCCATGCTGGCAACTGGTGGTTCTCTTTCTAAAGCTGTTGAGCAGATTAAAACTCAGAATCCCAGGAAGATAATCATTATCTGTATCGTATCTGCACCTGAAGGAGTGACAAATATCTTGAGCAAATATCCGGATATTCAGATATATACTGCTTCACTGGATAGTCATCTCAACGAAAAAAAGTATATAGTCCCGGGTTTAGGTGATTTTGGAGATCGTCTCTATGGTACAGAGAGATGATAGTAAATCTTTGATTTTTGACACAATCATTCCAATCCTTGAAAAATACCTCAAAGGTACTACCCTTCCTGCTATCTCTCTTCTCGATACTGAAGGTTTTTCAGAATTTGAGTTATTGATTTCAACTATCCTTTCTGCCAGGACAAAAGATGATGTTACCTATAAAGCTTCTAAAAGGCTTTTCGAAAAAGCAAATACTCCGGTTAAAATTATGAGACTAAGTGAGCAACAAATCATTGAGCTTATCTACCCTGTTGGTTTTTATAAGACCAAAGCAAAAAATATAAAAAAAACAAGTGCAATTATTCATGAAAAATATAATGATAGAGTTCCTGATGAACTTGAAGAACTTTTAAAGCTACCGGGAGTTGGAAGAAAAACCGCTAATCTTGTCATTGCTGTTGCATTTAAAAAGAATGGACTATGCGTTGATACTCATGTTCATAGGATCTCAAATAGACTTGGCATTATAAAGACTCGAAATCCAGAAGAAACGGAGATGAAACTTAGGGAAATTTTGCCTAAAAAATACTGGGAAATCTACAATAGACTCTTAGTATCCTTTGGACAGAATATCTGTAAACCTATTTCTCCATTTTGTAATATTTGCCCTATATCTTCATACTGTAAAAAAATTGGTGTAAGGAGTAGCAGATAGTATTAAATCTTAAAGCTTCATACTTTTTTGTACAGCTATAAAAATCAAAAGTCTAAAGCCAAAAGTCCAAAGTTATTGAATAGGATCCAGGATTTTTACTTCATTTCCAGCTTTTATTCTCTATGCTTCTTCAACAACTTTTTTTTGAAGCTGCGTTAGCTTTATTACATTTTCAACGCCAATCTCAAGCATTTTTAGAAAAAGAGATTTCTTAAAGGGTTGCCCACCACTTCCAGCTGAAATATCGACAAGTTCTCCCTCATCTGTTGCAACGACATTCATATCGCAATAGGCTTTTTCATCCTCTTCATACATGAGATCCAGAAGTATTTTTCCATTCACAAGGCCTATCGATATAGCAGCAACATAGTTTTTTATCGGATTAACTGTTATCAAACCTTTTTTCATATATTTTTTAAATGCAATCGCAGCAGCAACAAACCCCCCTGTTATAGAAGCAGTCCTTGTTCCACCATCTGCATTAATAACATCTGTATCGATATATAATGAATAGCCAGGAAAACAGGTTAGATCAATCCCACCTCTCAGTGAACGACCAATAAGCCGTTGTATCTCAACACTTCTTCCATCTACCTTATTTCTATCTCTTGTCTTTCTCTTCAATGTTGAACCAGGAAGCATATTATACTCAGAAGTAAGCCATCCTATCCCTTTCTCTTTTGCAAATGATGGAGCTTCGTCAGTCAGCATGGCTGTGCATATGACTTTAGTATTACCAAAGGATATAAGACATGAACCATCCGCATTTTGTATATAGTTTTGTTCAATTACGATTTTCCTTGGTTCATTCCACATTCTTCCATCGGCTCTTACAAAGTCATCCTTCTTTTCGTTATTGTTTCCACTGATACCTATCTTTTCAAGTTCTTTCTTTAAATTTCCCATCTTGACCTCTATTTATTGAAACTATTTTTTCTTTTTCTTTTCACCAATATTCAGAATTTTCTTTATATTATCATTTTCAAGATTCCCCTGAGAAAATGTTTTAAGCATATCATCCGTTAATATAGCTTTCCCCTGGTTTTTTTCCATAGAATCATTATTTATAAGATTATTTTCAACAAAGTCTTTATCAACTGGATCTTTATCTTTGAACTCTTTGTCTAAAGATATCCTCTCGATAGATTCTTTCTCGATTAAATTTTTTTTGATAATTTTTTTTTCATTCTTCTCAATTTTTTTAATCTCATAGTAATCCTGTATTACCTCTATCATATCCCCTTCAATATTTATTGCATATAAAAATTTACCATTTTGCAATCTTCTTTTTTCTTTAACAATACCCTTCCCATACCCTTTTATTTCAACAAAATCACCAATATTTATCTTATCTTTTCGCGTTTTTGTCTGTAAATTTTGTCCACCACAAAAAATTCTTTCTTCAAGAAAGTCTAAAAATTGCGTTTTTTCAAGAATGATTCCATTTAAACTTTCAGGATAAAGAAGATAAAGTTGATCTTTAGCTCTGGTCATACCAACATACAAAAGTCTCCTCTCCTCTTCTATATCTGCCTTTTTCCCTCTCCATGTATATGGTATCAATTCTTCACAAAGAAAAGGTAAAAAAACAACAGGAAACTCAAGACCTTTTGCTGAGTGTAGCGTTCCTATACTGACAGCATCGTTGAAATGCGGTTGTTCAACATAGCTTATTATTGTGAGGTAAAATTGTTCAAATGGTTTGCTATACTTCTCATCAGCTTGTTTACAAAGTTCTAATAATGTTAAATAGTTTGTCTTTCTTTCCAGTTCTTCTGGTTCTATATACTGTTCTTCATCATAGTCATTTTCCGAAGTTCTTTCTATTTGTGTTTCCCATTTGCTTTTAAAAACAATATCATAAAGCATTGTAAAGAATTCTACAAGTGCTTTAGCATTTTTTAACTTTACTATTATATCTACAAAAGCTTTTACCCTGTTATTATTTGAGTTAGTCAGTGCTTCCCATAAAGAACTATTTTCGCTGGACTTTTTTGAAATTATTTCTTGAAAAGTAACTTCTCCTATACCTCTTGCTGGAAAATTTATTATCTTTTTCAGTAAAAATTCATTTTCCGGATTTAGACAGTATCCAAGATAGTAAAGAGGATACTTAACCTCTATTCTCTGATAAAATCCAGTTCCTCGTAATGGATTGTAAGGTATATTATTTATTTTCAATTTTTCCTCAATCTCATGTAAAAGCCAGCTCGCTCTGGCTAAAATCGCAAAATCTTTAAATGAGTAACCATTTTTTGAGATTAGACTTTTTATCATCGATACTATGAAATCGGCCTGTTCTGAGTTTGTATATGTCTGTATAAAGTCTACAACTCCTTTTTCGTTTCTGACAGCAACAGCTGCCTTATTTCTTCTCTGATAATTTTCTTTAATCATAAGATTGCTTACCTGTATTATACTTCTTGCACTACGATAATTGTCATCAAGGTAAAGAACAACAGGATCTTCAAAATTATTTTCAAAATTCAATATATTTTCAGGAGTTCCACCTCTAAAGCTATAAATAGATTGATCTTCATCACCGACACATGTAATATTTGTCCCATTTGAAATAAGAGTTATGAACTTATTCTGCATCCTATCCACATCCTGATACTCATCAACAAGAATATACTGTAAACTCGATTGAATCACTGTCCTTGCAAAGTTATCATAAAGCATTGTAAGTGTCGGATACAATACAAGATCAGCAAAATCCATCAGATTATTCAAATTAAGGTACTGCTGATAGTATTTGAAAAATTCAAGATATAGGGGTTTTTCAAAAAATATTTTGTGACGAGCAATAGAAATATTTAACTTTTTTATTTCATCATCTAAGGAGCTATTATCAAGAAAAACATGATGAGCGTTTCTATATGCTTGAAGCAAAACAGGTAAATCAAAATCCTCCTTCGCTTTTTGAATGATTAAAGAAATCAATTTTACTTCGTTTATAAGTTTATTGAATCTATCATTTGAAGAAATAAGATTCTTAATAAGAACCAGCGAATCATCTTCATCAAGAATGGTTATCCCGCTTTTCCCACCAAAATATTTTTGATTCCTCATCATTATAGAAAGGGCAAATGAATGAATTGTTGAAATGTATTGCAGGTTTATCGATCCATCGGTAGCTCTTTGAATCCTGTCTTTCATCTCGTTTGCTGCCTTATTAGTAAATGTTATAGCCGCCATCCTTGAAGGATCAAAACCAGAAGAGTATAGATAGATGAATTTTTCTACTATCACTCTAGTCTTGCCAGCACCAGGTACAGCAACAACTAAAGTAGGCTTTTCGATAGATTTGACCGCAAGAATCTGTTTCTCAGATAATTTTTCCATTTTATTCTTTTTTTGAAATTTTTATATCTATTTTGATATTTTTTGATGGGTGATTAACTTTTTGATCATGTTAAAGAATCCATAATTATTTTAATCTTTTCCTTAAAATTGGTTATAGAAGTCATTATCAAGATCTCTTCTTCATCAAATTCATTAACAAATTTTGTTTTAACTCTGTATATCGCATTTTCTACAGATTTTTTATTTAATCCTAAAATATTAGCTATCTCAGAAACCTTAACAAGATCAATATATTGTAAAAACACTTTTCTCTCAAAATCTGAAAGGTTCTGTATTATTTTTTTAATTTTGTTCATAATGATAGGTTCAAAGGCTAAGACATCATAGTTTTCTTTGAAACTGTCAACTTCACTTTCTATAATATTTGTAAATGATTCAATTTGCTCAGAAGATGCTTTATTGCGCAATTTAACATAAGTTAAAAGTCTATTTCGTACTATACAACGTAAATAAACCGAAAAGTTAACGTTCATTTCAGGATCAAATGATTTTACTGCATCTAAAAAGGCAATATTTGCCTCTGCCTTAAGATCATCTATCTCAGCTAAAAGAGAGATCCTCGTGGCAAAAGAAAATACAAGTTTGAAAATATATAAATCGTATCTTGCAAACAAATTCTCTATAGCAATTTGATCATTATTCTGTGCATTTTTAATAAGTTGTATATCTATAATATTCCTCCATGAAAAAATAATTTTATCAAAGGTTCTACTTAAACAAGATATTATCTTCGATAAAATAGTCCATCTGCAGAAGTTAGTTAGTTTGCATGGCTAAGCCATACAAAGAAAAACTACAAATAGTCAAAAAAGCAGATTAACCAGGAGTATCCAAAATTATAATCTCAATCCAATAAATAATAGCACAAATATTATAAAACCTCCTATTATAGAATATAATCCTGCAATTAAATCATCTATCATTATCCCAGGTCCAGCTTTTATTGACTGCATTGAACGAATACCTAAAGGTTTAAAGATATCAAAAATTCTGAATAATACAAATTGCATAATGGATAAAATTATGAACAAAACATGATTGGCATAAATAAAATCTTTAAAGTTCCTTATATCTGAGAGTTCTTTAAAAGAAAAATTTGCTATTGAGCTAAAATTAAATATAGAAGCTTCTAAATCCTTTAACCCTGGGAAAAAGGAAAAAAGGATGCCACTAACATATGGTATTAGAGTAACAGGCAATAGAGCAAGAAGCATGCCTGAAACTTCATCTATAACAATATAAGATGGATCTTTAACCATCATTCTATTTTCAAATTTACCTGAAAAGTACAAGCCCATCATTACAACAATGATAAATAATATTAAATGCATAATAATATCTGGTGGGAAGAAAAGATAAAAAATAAGAATTAATAGAGATGTAAACGTTCCACTGGCAAATGGAAAGTATCCGGTATAACAAAATGTCGATATGACTTTAGTAAATGTCTGTTCAGCAAGAGCTGGATAAGATTTGATATATGTAAATCCAGAATAATAAGCGGCTATTAATGAAATGGAAAAGAAAATCAATGGAAGATAAAAAAGCTGCGGACTAAGATTCTGTATGCCGATAAATTGAAACTTTATAGCATGAAAAAAATAAAATAAAATTATTGTGACCATCTGTAAAGTTGTTTTTATTTTTGCTTCAAACGATGTCTTAAATTTTATCTCTTTTGATTTCAATTCCCCTTTTTCAATCCTCATAAAAGTAATAAAACTTTCACGAATAAGAAGCAGGATTACTAAAAAAAATGGAAGATACACATACTTTTTTAGTGAAAAAATACTGAAAGCCACTATTACAAGAAATTTGTCTGCGAGTGGATCTAAAAAAGCACCTACTGCTGTTGATACATTAAATTTTCTGGCAAAATAACCATCAAGCCAGTCTGTTATCGAAGCAATGATGTAAATTAAAAAAGATAAAAATACCGTTGTTTTTGTATTTATGAGAAGAAGGATAGCAAAAGGTATAACCAGAATAAACCTCATGATGGTAAGAGACATCGGGATAAAGGCTTTATTTCTCATTCGATCTCCCCTAAAAAATCATATAATATTGAGTCAACCAGTTTTACAGAAATATTATCTCCAATATTCAACCTTCCATTGTACTTTATCTTCAAGTTTAAATCATCTTTCGGTATTATTATAGTTCCATCAAGCTGTGGCGCTTGTGCCCAAAATCTTGCAAAATAGGCATCTTCAGATTCATCTTCTATAACAGATTCATATTTTTGGTCTATAAATCTATTCATTTTCAAAGGTAAAGTTTGCTCAAAATTTTCAAGAAGATCATTTCTCCTTTCAACTGCGATATGCCTCTCAACCTTATCTTTAAATAAAAAAGAAGGAGCCTTTTCCATATCGGAATAAGCAAATACTGACAGATAATCGATCGGCAAACTCTCCAGTCTTTTTTTCATCAAAAGAAAATCATCTTCACTTTCACCCGGGAAACCAGTTATTAGTGAAGTTCTTATAATGGAATCTGGAAAATTTTGCTTGATTTCATTGAATATATTTGTGATACTGGCAAAATCGAGTTGCCTTCCCATCTTTGCTAAAATCGAATCCACCAGATGTTGAACTGGCATTTCAAAGTAAGGCAAGACTCCTGGCATGTTGTACAGTTCTTTTATCATTTTTAAGCAGGTATTTTGAGGTAAACTATCCAGATTAAAATAAAGTATTCTTATCCTTTTAAAGCCAATATCATGTAATCTTGATGCTAATCGCCTTAATGGTTCAATAGAACTGGCTCTCTTGGTCTTGATGTTTGAACCATTTATAATATCATTTCCATATAGTGCTGTATCTTGAGATATAAGTATGATCTCATCTTTACGTGATTTGAAAATAATTCTTGCTTCTTCGATGAGTTTATCTTCTTGAAAAGAACGGTAATCACCTTTTATTATCGGGATAGTACAGTATGTACAATTTTTACTACAACCTTCAGAAATAAGAAGATAATCCCAGTTTTTATATTTTAAATCTTGACTATAGTTCCTTGAAAATGTGTCTTCATATGGTGCAAAGCTACTATCAACACTTTGTGCAGCAAAATAGTCGTAAAAAGAATTATAATCGAGTATTTCATCTACTTCTAAAAGCTGCTCTTTAAGCTCTTTTTTATATATCTGAGCAAGGCAACCAGTTAAAATAACTTTGCCATTCTTTTTTTTGATTTTAACAGCTTTAAGACTTTCTTCTATCGATTCTTCGACAGCATCCTCGATGAATCCGCAGGTATTTATAATAATATAATCAGCCTTAGAAGCATCACTTTCATTTTTAAGTCCAGCTTTTAAAAGATTTGAAGAAAATTTTTCAGATATAACCTCATTTTTTGCACAACCGAGAGTTAATATATAAAAAGACTTAACCACAGTTCACCATTAAAAGTTATTTTTTAAATTCAGTAACAAGAGAATAACTATTTTTATCCTTATCAAAAATCCAGCTAATAACACAATATATTGTAAATTCTTTAGGTAAAACCAGAGGTGAATTATTTATCATGACAGACATGCCACTTGAGTTTGTTAACATCAGTACTATTTTTTCTTTACCAGATATTTTAACAGATTGAGAGGGTGCGAGCATCTGTTCTATGGTTCCTTCTATATCAGATTCAAGTCGGATGTAACCCTTTTTAGAAGCATTAACAACAACCACCAGAGGTGGCATTGTCAAACTGGAGTTCCCACTATCAGTTTGTGCAACTGAAGAGGAAGATATTGAGAGATTATCCGTTGTAAAACCATTTCTAGAGTATTCTGAAGTCAATCTCTCAAATGTTAAAGACACTCCGGATGAATCAAGTTCATTTAAAACAATCTGAAAATCTGTTTCTCCATTAATATCATAATCTATATCTATCTTATCTTTTTCCTTTAACTCAAGAGTACTGGCAATCTCTTCAAAGGATAACTGAGTGACTTTATTCTTTGGATCAACCGTAATAATCTTCAATCTATGATAGTTTGATCCATCAGGAATCAAGATAACATCTCCTGGACGAAATGTTCTGATGGTTCTTCTTTGCTCTATCAGAAACTCATTTTTTTTAAGTTCGGGTTTTTGCTCTTTATCTAACTGCCTGGAATCAGTAACACTTTTTTGTTTTGAAGGGATAGATACAATAAGGATAATACCTACTATAAGAACTACGGCAATAACAGCAATAACCATGATTGAAATAGCATTTTTAGATAACTTTGGTAACTTAATTTCTTTTTTAATAGGTTTTGTAAGTTCCTCAAGAGGAGCAGGTTCTTCTATTTTCTTTTGCCTATAATAAAGCTTTACAAGTTCATTTGCATCAAGTTGCAAAAGCTGGGAATATGTTCTTAAAAAACCCAGGTAGTAAACCTCACCCGGGAAAGCATCAAAATTATCATCTTCAATAGATTTAAGGAACTTTTTTGATATTCTTGTTTCTGAAGAACATTGTTCAATGGTAAGATTAAGTTCTTTTCTCTTATCCTCTATAATCTTACCTACAGATCTTCCATCCATTATTTAACCCTTTATTAAAATTTTTATAAAAACCTCAAACACGATAATCAAGAGAATTAATCATCAAAATAGAAAATAATACCCATTATTAAAAATATAATGGCTTATCTTCTAATCATTCAAATATATTTTCAAGAACCTGAACATTATCTGGCATATCAAAATTAAAGAGAAGATCCGAAAGATCAACATTTGTTTTATAAGAAGTAAAATAATATCTAACAACTTTTCCTTCGAGTGTAACAGCTGACTGATAAACAATGAAACCGGTATCATCTACATAAATTTCTAGAGATTTGAAGCCAGCTTCATATCTTTTTGGCCAACCTTTAAGTTTGTATACCTTGAAGTTATTGAAAGTATAGAGAGCTTTCCCTTCAGTAAAATTGAAAGTATAGGCATCAAATAGATAATCAACGGTTTCTTTAGATTGCCCATAAGGTAAACTAGCTTTACCCCTCAACTGCTGGGTTGCAACGATAGATAATGCCGGGTAATATATAAATAGTGTTTTCCCATCGCTAACATATATCTTTTTTTCAGGAGTATTAATTGTAACTTTGAATTTGCCGGGATATTTGTATAGCATCTCACCATTCTGCAAAGCACCTTTATCTCCCTGTTGCAAGATAATATTACCCTGATAATCTTTAATATTTGAGTACCTATTTTTTATAAATTTAACAAGATCATTAGTAGTATCCTGTCCAAATAGACTAAATGTGATGCTTAAAACGAATATTAATAAAATTGTAAAAAATGCAAAATTTAAAATTAACCTATTTTTATTCATATTTTTTAACTCTTAAATATTTTTAGCAAATTGAACAAAAATAGCAAGTTAATTGATAACTCTTTAAGCTTTTATTTATATTTAGAAAAAAATCATCACAAAAGAAGATTATTTGCTAAAATAGTTTCTACAAGCTGTAAATATATAATAAGATCACAATCACCTTTATTTATTGTAAAAAGTTCATAAGTTAAATAGCCTTTATAGCCCAAAAAAAAACAATCTAAAATAATTTTCTGAAAATAGTTATAAATTGCTCTAATCCAAGTTCTTCAGCACGAGCGAACAAAGATATGTTGGCAGCATTTAATGCATTTCTGACATTTTCATAAGAAAAAATTTCATCTTCCGAACCTATTAAATTAGATTCTGTTATTCGAGATTCATTAGTTCTTGACATTTTATTCATTTTTGAAAAATTGTTGATAAGCATTTTTCTCTTTGAAGAAAAAGCTTTTGATACAAATTTGAAAAAAAGTTTTTCATTGTAATCATCAAAAATAGATCTTTTAGGTTTCAAAGAAAAAAATGTTGATTCAACCTCAGGTTTTGGATAGAAGGCTGAAGGTGGAAGATCAAAAATTTTATCTATTATAAAATGATAATCTGCAAAAATTGTTAAAAAGGATCTATTCTCTTTCCCTGAAATACGAACAAAATATTCTTTTTGAGTCGTCAAATAAATTATTGTAGTGATATCCTTGTTCTTTGAAATTTTAGTTAAAATTTGAGTTGATATATTGTACGGAATATTACCAACAATAACAAACTTCTCAAAATTGCTTTTTTCAATTTGATTTTCTATAAAAAAATCAAAAAAACTAATAAAATCCTGTTGCAAAATTTCTATCTTACATTTATTTTCTATCCTAAAATCATTAAATTTCTCTTTCAAAGATAACATATAATCATTTGCAAGATCGGGATCCTTTTTTTCTCTTCCTATCCAGGTATCTTTACCATCAAATATTATTCTTAAAATTGATGCAAAGAAACTATCTATTTCGAAAATGAACAAATTCTTTGCAATAAAAGAAAGCAAAATAGATAAATTCCCACTTCCACCACCAATTTCAATTATATCCTCATTTTGATATTTTGAAATTTCATCGAAAAATTTATATACATAATTTTTATCTATTAAAAAATTTTGCCCTTTTGATTTGCGAAACCAGACATTGTTATTGGTTAAAAACTCTTTTAAAAAAAAGACTTTGTAAAAAGGATAAGATTCAATAATTTCCCTTATTTCTTCTCTTTCCATATAGATTCTGGAGTAATTCTAAGCTGTTAGATATTTTCGATAAAATATCAGATAATAACAATAAAACCATAAGAACTTGTAAAATTATTAATAGCTTTTTACAGAAAGATATATTAAATGATGAAAATTAAATTTGATAAAGTATATTACTAAAGATGCGTAAATAATTATTTTATATCGGGAGTTAACGAAAAATATGAATCAAGCTTCTAATACTTCAAAAATAAAATATACGAATGATTCCAGAAATGTAAAAGAGATCGAGAAAAAGATATTTTTCAACTTTTTTCAGGGCAAATCCAGGCTAGCCATTGTATCTCACCTTGATCCTGATGGAGATGCTATGGCAAGCCTTTCTGCCATGACATTTTTTTGTGAGAAACAAAATATTTTTTCCCAAATATTTCAATTCAATAAACCACCTTTTCCTGAATATAATTACTGGAATATTTCAATAGATAATATTGATAATCTTTGTTTGAACAAGTTTGATGGTATTATATTTGTTGATACGCCTTCCTTAAAAAGAGCTGGTTTTAAAGATAACTTTGAAGTTCTTATCCCTTCAATATCTATCGATCATCATATTGACAACAAGTACTTTACGAACTTCAGTCTTATTTATCCTTCTTTTTGTGCTACAGCAGAGATTATCTTTGAACTTTTACGTGAATCTCTGGATTATGATTTACCACTGGATAAAAAGATTATGGAAGCTTTACTTATGGGCATTCTATTTGATACATACTATTTTCAAACAGAAAATGTTGATGCAATTCTACTTGAAAGAGCTTCATTTTTAGAAAGTAAAACAAATAGCATTCATATCTTAAAAAATATCCTTTTTAAGAATCAAACACCGCAAATATATAGCTTTTGGGGGAAGATACTTTTAAATACAAGTTTATATTTCAACAAACAGGTCGTTGTGGCAAAAGCTGATGATCTACTTTATTCAGAATTTGAGAAAAAAGATAAAAACTTTTCGAGAGACTTTGCAAGTGAAGGCTTTATAAATCATCTTATGAATCTTCGAAATGTTGAGATAGCAATATTTATAAGAGAACTTACCGATGTTTATAAAGTCTCCATAAGAAGCAGCATAAAAATAGCTTCCAGGCTTGCAAATAGATTCGGTGGAGGTGGGCATGAAAATGCTGCTGCATTTAGAATTGACAAAAAAACATTTTTATCGATAGACGAACTTGAAAATTCTATTATTAATACTATAAGCGAGATATGGGGAGAAAAAAAAGAGAAGTAACAAATAAAACAGTTATTCAGAGTTAAAGTATCGATAAGATAAAGAGAAAATGCTGGGGCATAATTTACCTTTTTTAGATAAAATATAAGATTGAATATTTAAATGAATGGTATCTTTATACTATTAATCTTTAACTTTTCCTGTCAATCATATAAATAGCTGGATGGAGGAAAAATTTGGATCTTTATAGATTAACAGAGGATAAAAAATATTTTTCACATGCTACCGAGCTTCTATATACCCTGACTGTCGGGGAAATTATGGAAAAATCGGTCATTACTGTGTCAGCAGATAATACAATTGAAGATGTTATGAACCTTTTCAAAGAAAAACATATAACAGGTTGCCCTGTAGTTGATAAAAATAATCAGCTTATAGGTATTATCTCCATGTCAGATATTCTTGATGCTCTCTATAATAATAAAGCAAAAGATCCAGTTTCTGCATGGATGACCAGGGAAACTATAACGATACACCCGTAAGTAAATATCGTTAAAGCGTTAGACCTATTGGCTACAAAGCCAATTGGTAGATTACCTGTTATTGACTATAATCGAAAGACTATAGGGATAATTACAAATGGAATCATTCTTAAAAACCTTTTGCTTCGCGTGGAAAAGTTCAGTGAAGCTACTGAAAAAGAGGCAATAAAACTTGCTTCGCAACTGAATCTCGATGAAATAAGGATAGATCAACCTATTAAATTTCGCTGGGATATAAAACCAAATGATTTCGAAAATGCCGGAAAACTTTCATCCGAACTTAAAAAGATTCTGCTTAAGTTGAATATAGATCGAATAATAGCTAGAAGGATTAGCATAGCTACATATGAAGCTGAAATAAATGTTCTTATTCACTCAAAGGGTGGTTATGCCTTGATCGATATCAATATGGAAAGGATACATGCAGAATTTATCGATTATGGACCTGGAATTGAAGATATAGAAAAAGCCATGCAGGAAGGTTATTCCACAGCCAGTCAGCTTGCCAGAGATCTTGGCTTTGGAGCTGGTATGGGGTTACCAAATATAAAAAAATCTGTCGATATCTTCAATATTCAATCCAGTTGCCCGGAGGGAACTAAACTACTATTTGAAGTCTATTTCAATAAAAAATTGTGATAAAAAAAGGTGCTTACGGTTAATCATTGCTTTCCATAAAATGGAAAGTTTTGAAACTTAATGTATCAACCCTTGTTCATCCGGCAATTGCCAGCTTATTAAAAAAAATGTATAAATTATAAAAACAAAATTATAGTAAATTTAAAATGGACAAAAAATCAAATAATTCAAATAATTACAATTTACTCTCCATCTATATAGACTATCTTTTCGGTGAAAAAAATTTCAGTTTGAATACAGTTCAATCATATAAACATGATGTTAAACAATTTTTAGATTTCATACAAAAACCAGTTGAACAGGTAGATAGTGAAGAGGTTTTGCTCTTTTTATTTGTCCAAAATGATAAAGACAGCTCGATCAGTTCTTCTACCCTTGCTAGATACCACTCAAGTTTGAATAGTTTCTTTGATTTTTTGATATCAAGAAAATACTGCTCAAAAAATCCCATGGTTTATGTTGATTACCCAAAAGTTTCTAGAAATCTTCCAGATTATTTGACAATTGAAGAGATATCAAAACTTTTTGATACTATAGAACGATCAAATTTTGATGAGCATACTAAAAAGAGAGATAATGCTCTATTTGAAATAATGTATTCCTGTGGTTTAAGAGTTTCAGAGGCTTGCAGTTTAACTTTAGATCAGATAAATCTCGAAGAATGCTATTTGATAGTTTATGGCAAGGGAAGAAAGGAACGATTTGTCCCATTTGGACAGAAGGCATTGCAGAAAATAAAACAGTACCTCCCGGTAAGAAAATCAATATTAAAAACAAATGGATCAAATATTTTTATCTCAAGGCTTGGAAAACCAATGTCAAGAGTAGCTGTATGGAAAAGACTCAAGTTGTATGGACAATTAGCTGGATTTCATAAGGATATATATCCACATATTTTAAGACATTCATTTGCAACTCATCTTCTTTGTAACGGAGCTGATCTTCGCTTTGTTCAGGAACTTTTAGGGCACTCATCCATTGTCACAACTGAAATATATACAGATATCGATTTTACAAATCTTAAAAAGATGTACGACAATTTTATTTTCAAACTTAAATAATTCTCAAATAGCAAAAATACAATCTAGTTATCTCTTCTGCTAAGCCAATCTTCATAAAAATTATCAAGTTTTTCAAACAATTCAGTAAGATCGTGAACAGCGATAACTCTATCTTCCCTTTTGTCATCAAGCTTTTTGTCAGCATAATCCATGCTAACACCCTCAACCCAGCTACATGAAAAAATTGTTTTTCCCATCTGCCATGCAAAAGTAAGCTCACATAGAGTCCCCGATTTACCACCAACTATGACCACACAATCGCCTGAAGCAACTGTTATACAGTTTCTAGCATATCCTATCGTTGTTGCAATGGATATAGTTGTATAAGCATTGGCTTTATCTATGTCATCAAAAGGGAAGATAGATACAGCAACGCCAGAAGACTCTTCTGCACCTTTTGAAGAAGCTTCCATGACTCCACCTCTACCACCATTGACAAGAACCCATCCTTTAGTTCCAGTGTATTTGCCTATCTCGTACGCAGTTGAGTATTGTTCATAAGTAGCATCAGAACTCCCTATAACACAAACCTGAAATTTTCTCACAAAATTCTCCCTTTTTACAAAAAATCCTTTAAAAATAACCAAAATCAAAAAAATGAAAGAGACTTTTTAGGTGCAATCAGGTTAAGAAAAATCTTCTAAAAAAGGTTTAAAACTACTTTCAAAAAGTCCCAGATAGATATACTATGATTCTTGATTATACTTTTCTCTTAACATTTTTGACACAAGATCAGGAACCATGCCAGAGACATCTCCATTAAGGCTTGAAATTTGCTTTATCAAACTTGAAGAAAGATAAAAGTATTTCTCATCTGTCATAAGAAAAACTGTATCAACCTTTCTTTCAGACATCCATCGGTTTGCAAGAGCCATCTCAAACTCATATTCAAAGTCGGAAAC
>JAAYUW010000195.1 GCA_012517545.1 Exilispira sp. | reverse complement strand
ATCCCATTATGTTATATATATATTTATAATCTATGAAATTTAATAAAATAATAAGTATCAGATTTTCAACTATCAACTATAAACTATCAACTATCAGATTTTCAAATATCTCATATATAAGTCAAGCATATTTTTACTTTACTATAAATAAAAGAAATATTTTCCTTTTATATGATATAATCAACCGAAATGAACCAAAAAGAACTAAAATTAAAGGTTACAATTTTAAAGGTTATGGATAACCTCTTTGCAAAAAGAGGTTAAAGTTAAATTATTATCTATTTATATAGTTATATTTAAATTAATTAAGCTATTTTCTAATATTAAAAAAATATTTAAAAGTTATAAAATATTTAATAAGGATAAAATATTATGAAAAAATTTATAATTTCTATATTTATATTTTTAATTTTTATTTCTTTATTTTTCTCTTGCGAAAATATATTTGAAAAAAATAATTTGTATAAAATTAAATTAACAAATTATGTAAAAGAACAAAAAGAGTATATTGAGCCTATAATAAGAACTCTTAGAACTAAAGATAATTCAGATCAATTAGATCAATTACAAAATTATATTGAAAACCCTGAGCCATGTCTGAATGATTTATCAGAATCCGAAAAAGGGGATGAAGCAATTTCAATGTTAGTAGATTTGTATGAAAACGAAAAAAGTCCGGAGCAATTAAAAGAATCAGTTAATTCTTATGATCCACAGATAGCTGAGGAATATTCTAAGATAATATCAAGCGCTTCAAATAAATCAAATATTTTATCTAAATCTTATGGTGGTTTCTTTTGGGATGGTTTTAAATATTATGCATCTTTTGCAGGAGTTGCTGCAGCTGGAGCAACTCAGTTTGTAATTATGGCAAAAGTATTATTAGAATCAAACTTCAATCCTGTAATTGCTGTAGGAACGGTAAGAGTTAAGTATGGGTATATCTATTATCCTGCTGTAGCTGCTGGGCTTGCAAGTTTTTATGGTCAATGTAAACTTATAAATAAATTTAAAACAGGATGGAATGGTTTTTATGATCAGGCTGCTATCGTTACATCAACTGAAGCAGGTATGTTAGCAGGACTTAAATCTTCACTTTTAATTGAAATGCCCTATGCAATGGAAGGAGTATGGAAATGGATAGTAGGTGTTACCTGGCCAAATTGGAAATAAATATTATTAAATTAAAACTTTAAGGAGTAGTAGAATGAAAAACTTTTCCAGGTTAGAAATTTATTTGCTTATCTTTATTGGAATAATTTTATTTGCTTTTTTCATCTCTTTTTTTAATCATATTTTAGATAATAAAATGGTTTTTGCTTCGCAAAATGATAATGGTTCTGATAATCCATGTGGAAGATATCAAATAGAAGTTGTTCCGGGAGGTGCAGGTGTTATTTTACTCGACACTAAAACAGGTAAAATATGGCTGAGAAGCATATTTAATGATAAACAACTACGTAACAAAAAAGAAGGTATTTATTTTTGGGACTACTTATCATATTAAATAAATTTATTAACTCAAACTGTATTTAATGATTTTTAAGCAAAACGCTGGCAAAGAGGATAAGGTGATTCATTGAAGGATTAAAATACACTTCTAAGAAAAAGTCTATACAGAAGAAAAGGTTACGCAGTCTCTTGATAAACTGGCTCCTATCTTTACAGAAACTCTAAAAGATAATCCCGATTTTATCCCTTTTATCAAGGCTGAAGCCTCAAAAAGATTTGATGGTGATAGAGATGTCCTCTTTGATGATATAAAAGATAAAGTTGTAAATAAAAGCGGCAAAACTCTTTTTCAATGTTTGAAAGACTGCTCTATTCAAAAAGGTGAAAGTGATGATCTTGAAGATTTGTTAGCTCAAATACCTTATTTAAACATCTACTGGTATATCCCATCTGATGAACAAAAAACCTATGATGAATCAAAGCTTGTAGTTGCTTCTTTAAGATATGATATAGATGATACTGATCCAGCTTATGTTGTTACAGGTTATGATTTTCAGGGTAATATATATAAGATATATGGTAATGAAGATCCGGATTTTGAAGTACTGGTTTTAGGAGTCAACGAAAGAGTTGAACATCTTAAATACTATACAAGCACTTCATATCAAAGTTTAACTAAAGGGATGGGAGATGGCACAACTTTAGCAACATTAGGCATATACTTGAATAAAGATCTTGAAGGATGGGGCCAAAGTGGAGCAGATGTATGTACTTTTTATTTATTTGCTCCAAAAGATCCTTACACAGGAGATCCTACAAATATCACATGTTTAAGATATGTTGAATATCCTGATAATTCTTTTAAGGAAAAAACAGCATACTATGCTGGTAGTTCAAATATTAGAGCATCATTATTTGCCTGGGATCCTTCAGCTTTAGGACAAAATCTTTATGTTTATTTTTACGATGATGACTGGGGGACATCCAGCAGTGCCAAAGTTATTACTGTTACAATATCAAGAGATGGCAAGACAATAACAAAAAATATTTCTTGCACTAAAGAATATTTAGGAAGTCCATGGTCATACTCCCCTGAAGATGACGAGTTATTCAAATTTTATATGAACTATCAGGATGCAAAACCAACAAAGTATTATCCTGGAAATGGATGGCTTATTATAGGACAATATTGATTTTTTTGCTTAGATTATTATCTTAATATAAAGGGAGGTTTAAATCCTCCCTTTACAATTTAAAAGGGAATCATATGAAAAAACTATATTTAATCTTTTTTTTATTGCTATTTTTTACAATACCTATTTTTGCTCAGGAAACAGCTAACAATTATGAAATAGGAATGTCTTTGGCTGGTTTTTATTTCCCTTTTCCAACTGATCCTCGTTCTGTTATTTATAATGATATTTATACATATGGGGAAGCTGATTTAACCATATTTTACTTTAAAGACTTTAAATATTTTTTTTATATTTTTGAGTATGAGATGCAATATGGTTTTTACAGTTATTTTGATCTTTTATTTGTTTTTTTAAAAGCTGGAGTTGGAGGGCATATTGAAATAGGTCCACTTATTATTAGAGCCTCAATAAACCTTTCTCCTGGTTTTTATTATATAGATGGATATTATACGAATGAAGATCCCATGGATTTTAATTTATATTATTATGAATATTATGATTTTTATATCTGTGCAGAACCAAATCTTGCTATTGGCTTAAAACTTCAAAAAGGATTTAATTTTTATATTTTAAAGTATTATAACTTTTGCTTTTAAATTTTTACTAAAACTTAGATATTCTTGTTAAAAAAAATGCTAAAAGTATTGCAAAATATTTTACTAGAGTTATTAATAACTATGCTTATTATAAATAGCTATTCTATTGCAGATTTTTATTTATTTTCCACTAAATTCACCTAAAATTTCTATTTTTTATCACTCTTCGCTATATAAAACAATCCAAAGTCTAAAGTTTATGATCAGAGAAAAATTTTTCTCTTATTTACTTATACTTATTTGCGAAGAGCTTTTTTTTTAAATAAAACAAGGAGGAATACCCTTAATGAAATTAAAAACATTTAAAGCTGGAGTGCATCCTCAGTACAACAAAGAGCTTGCATCTTCTAGTTCTATTAGCCCTATCAAACCTTTTCCTTCCAAACTTTCTATACCTATGAGCCAGCATCTTGGTGGACCAAGTGAACCTTTAGTTAAAAGAGGAGATGAAGTTGCAATCGGCCAGCTTATAGGCAAAGCGACTGGATCTATGGGAGTGAATATTCATAGTCCGGTATTTGGTAAAGTATCTAAAGTATTACCAAAACCACTTGTCGGTGGTAAAATGGCAAATTATATTGAAATCGATGTTGATGTTGAAAAAACTTCAAATTTTGTGTGGCAAAAAACTAATGTTAACATCAGTTCTCTTTCCAAACCGGAGATTATTAACAGAATTAAAGAAGCTGGTATAGTCGGACTTGGCGGAGCAACTTTTCCGACTCATATTAAGTATAGTGTCCCAGAAGGTAAAGTTATAGACACGCTTATAATAAATGGTGCTGAGTGCGAACCTTACCTTACCTGTGATCACCGTCTTATGCTTGAAAAGGCTGAGGAGATTATCAAAGGGATAGAAATTGTTGCAAAACTATTCCCTCTTAAAAACATCTATATCGGCATAGAAAACAATAAATCAGATGCCATTGCAGTTTTCAATGAAGCCATCAAATCCAGCAAATTAAATATAACAGTTTCAGCCTTAAAAACCAAATATCCTGAGGGCGCTGAAAAGATGCTTATTAAAGCAATCACAAAAAGAGTGGTTCCCTCTTTAAAACTTCCTTTAGATATTGGTGTCGTTGTTTCAAATGTTGGAACGATATATTCTATCTATGAGGCTTTCTATTTTAATAAACCTCTCATCGATAGAGTTGTCACTATAAGCGGAGATCTTGTAAAGAAAGGTCTAAACATTTTAGCTCCTATCGGCACTCCTTTTGAAAATCTTGTTTCTCTTGTAGAACTTACATCACCAGAGATTTACAAGGTTGTGGTTGGCGGACCTATGATGGGAGTCGCTGTCCCTACGATCGATTATACTGTTACAAAAGGAACATGCGGAATTTTACTTTTATCTGAAAAGATATCAAAGGCTTTTGATGAAACCCCATGTATCAAGTGTGGTAGTTGTGCAAAATCATGCCCTATGGGTCTTATGCCTTTTAATTTAGCCGCATATACAAAAGCCAAAAAGTTTGATATTGTTAAAAACTACAATGCCTTTGATTGCATAGAATGTGGTTGCTGTTCATATGTATGCCCGGCTAAGATAGATATTGTTGGCTGGATACGATACGCTAAAAATTACATAAAAGCAACGCAAAATAAAAATAACGGCAAATAAAAACTTAAGATCTTCGTTTTTGAGAAAAATTGTTTAAATAACTATTCGATAAAATAAAGAGCAAAGATAGTTTTATATTCCTTCTCTAATTGGAGGTAGAATAATGGAATTTAAAAAAGAAGGTTACATTTTAGCTTCATCGCCACATATTAGAAGACCAGTATCTACACAAAAGGTTATGCTTTTAGTTACAGCTACATTGGTTCCTGCTATTATTTTTTCTATACTATTTTTTGGAACGAAGGTAATCGCCCTTTATGCCTCAGCAATCATCACATGTCTTGTTACTGAAGGCGTTATTGAATATATCAGAAAGAAAAACATAAAGTCTCTTGCTGATGGTTCAGCTATTGTCACAGCTATTTTACTTGTTATGACACTTCCTCCTTCAGTTGGATGGCAACAAACGGCTGTAGGTAGCTTTATAGCTATAGCAGTAGCTAAAGAGCTATTTGGTGGACTTGGCCAAAATATTTTTAACCCTGCCTTAGTTGGAAGGGCTTTCCTTTCAGCTGCATATCCTGTTAGCATTACTACATTTGAAGCTCCTGCAAAAGTTTTTAAGTTTTTACCTGATGCAGTTAGTTCAGCTACACCTCTTGCTGCTGCTAAATTTGATAAAGTTTTCACTCCTATATCAAATCTTTTCTTTGGTCAGGTTGGGGGATGTATAGGAGAAACTTCCTCCCTTGCCCTTATCTTTGGTGGTATTATATTGTTACTTATTGGAGTTACCAACTATAGACTGGTTATCTCCTATCTTGGAACGGTAATCCTTTTTGCTACCATCTTCTGGATTAAAGATCCACAAACTTATGCAAACCCATTATTTCACCTTTTTTCGGGTGGCTTAATACTTGGCGCTTTTTATATGGCTACTGATCTTGTAACATCACCTACAACAAATCTTGGAAATGTTATTTTTGGAGTTGGTGCAGGGGTTTTAGTATTTTTGATAAGATTTTTTGGCGGCTATCCGGAGGGAGTCATGTATTCCATTCTGTTTATGAATGCCTGCACACCTCTTATCAATCGTTTCACCAAAAATAAAGTTTTTGGTACATGATCTATTTGGTTTAGAATGCAAATTAATGTTGGAGAATATATATGAATATTTCAACAAGAATGATAGTTTCTTTGACTGTTGTTACAGTCTTAGCTGGTCTTGCACTTGCATTTTGTTATGAAATTTTCAAAGATAAAATTGACCAGAATGCTGTAAAAGCTCTAAATGATAGCATAAATGAGGTTATCCCGGGAGCTGTATCAAAAGAAGATATCTCTAAAGATGATATGGTTATGTATAAGGTTTACGATAAACCTCTTTCAGATGATACAAAGAACTTTTTAGGGTATGCAATAGTTGTTAATGCTGGAGGATATCAGGGGACCATCAAACTTATAGTTTCTGTCACCCCTGATTTTTCAAAGATTATTACCTTCAGAGTTCTTGAACATTCAGAAACCCCTGGACTTGGAGCATACATTACTTCAACCGGCTTTATCTCTCAGTTTGAAAGCCTGTCATTAAACCAGCCAATAAAAGTCAAAAAGGGAGTTGCGAATAAAGATGCAAATGAGATTTCCGCAATCTCAGGAGCAACTATCTCTTCAAAAGCAGTTACAAATGGCTTAAATGAAGGTTTAGCAAAAGCTAAAATACTTATTTTAGGATCAAATCAATAGTAATTTTTTGTTAATTATTTCTAAATTTTATTTTAAAGTTCAAAGGAGGAACACTCCATGAGTTCAAAAAAACCTGCTATTTATCATTTTTTAAAAGGATTCTGGGAAGAAAATCCAGTTTTTGTTCAGATTCTTGGTACCTGCCCTACTTTAGCAGTAACTGCTACGGCAGTCAATGGTATAGGTATGGGTCTTGCAACCACTTTTGTTCTTATATTATCCTGTGTTGTTGTATCAATAATCAAAAATCTTATCCCAAATGAAGTTCGTATCGGAGTTTATACAGTTATTATAGCTGCCTTCGTTACACTTGCAGATCTTTTCTTAAAGGCATACTTTCCCGATTTATCAAAGTCTTTAGGACCGTTTGTCCCTTTAATTGTTGTAAACTGTATAATATTTGGTAGAATAGAAGCTTTTTCAGCCAAAAACAATGCCTGGTTATCCTTTTTAGATGCTCTTGGAAATGGACTAGGTTTTACAATCACTCTTATAATTATGGGTTCAATAAGAGAGCTTCTAGGTAAAGGTACCTGGTTTGGGATTCCTGTTTTACTGAGCTTTTATAAGCCAATGCTTGTTATGATCCTTCCAACAGGTGCATTTTTTACCTATGGAACACTTATGGCTATTTCAAATGCACTAAAACAGAAAAGTTAATTAAATACTTTAAGTTATCAGGAGAAAAAATATGAAATTACTCCTTTTATTCATAGCTTCAATAATCGTAAACAACTTTATTCTTTCAAACTTTTTAGGTATCTGCCCTTTTATTGGAGTTTCAAAAAGGCTTGATTCTGCTGTACCTATGGGACTCGCGGTAACTTTTGTCATGACCATGACAGCTGTTATCACCTGGATTATAAATCATCTTATTCTTATCAAGTTAAATATGCCTTACCTTCAATATGTCGCTTTTATTCTTGTTATAGCAACGCTGGTTCAGTTTGTTGAAATGTTCCTAAAAAAATTTGTTCCCGGTTTATACAGAGCCTTTGGTATATACCTTCCACTTATAACGACAAACTGTGCAATTCTTGGTCTAGCTTTGCTTGAAGCCTTAAAAAATTACAATTTTATGGAATCCATTGTGTTTGGAGTCGGTTCTGGTCTTGGTTACACACTTTCTATGGCTATTATGGCCGGGATTCGTGAACAAATGGAGCTTTCAAATATACCTAAACCTTTTCAAGGTCCAGCAATAACACTGATAACTGCTGGTATTCTTGCTCTTGCTTTTATGGGTTTCTCTGGAATGATTTCTTTATAATCATTCACTTCTATATAAGAAAATAAGACATAGAGCTTTAGTATTTGCTCTTGACATGCGCAATGAGTAAAATCATTTTGTAAGGAGATTCAAATGTCAATACTATATTCGGCTTTATTGATGGGAGGAACAGGGTTACTTTTTTCAATCTTCCTTGTTATTGCAAATAAAACCTTCCATGTTGAAATAGATCCAAGAATTTCTCAAATCGAAGAAACTTTACCCGGAGTTAACTGTGGTGGTTGTGGTTATGCTTCCTGTGCTTCTTACGCAGAAGCCATTGTTAAAAAAGGTGCAAAACTCAATCAATGCGTTGTCGCAGATAAGGATACTCTGGATGCTCTCGGAACCATTATGGGAACAAAGGTTGTAAAAGGTGAAAAAAGGATAGCTGTTGTTATGTGCAGGGGTGATAGAGAATCTGCAAAGTTTCCTGGTATATACAGGGGAATAAAGGACTGTGCAGCTGCCATCTATTCTGGTGATGTTGCAAAGAGATGCAAATATGGATGCATAGGCCTGGGTTCCTGCGTTTCTTCCTGCCCTTTTGACGCCATAAAGATATCTGCTCACGGCATACCTGTGGTTTCTCTTGATAAGTGCACTGGTTGTGGTAACTGCGTTGAAGCCTGTCCCAGGGGACTTATCGAACTTCATCCAGTATCTCAAAAAATCCATGTTTACTGTAAATCTCACGATCCGGGAGCAATATATAAAACAGTTTGCACCAATGCTTGCATAGGTTGCGGTCTTTGTGTAAAGGCAGCTGAAGCAGATGGAAAATCTGATGCACTAAAAACAGCTGACAATCTCGTTATTGTTAACTATGACAATTACCAGCTTAAACCAGAATATATTGAAAAGTGCCCAACTGGTGCAATCAATATTGAACAAAATATCATAATAAAATAGAATTTTGACATTTTTCGATTTTCTAGTTATCATTAGTTAGAGCAATTATCAGTTACAAATTTTTTTAATTTATAAAAGTTTGTATTTATATTGAATATTTATTTAGAGTACTTTTATATAGATATTCACTTATTAAAAGAGGTATATGATGAGTACCAAGCAGCTTTACAGATCTAAAACTAATAAAATTATCGCTGGTATTTGTGGCGGCATTGGTGAGTACACAAATGTTGACCCAACGATTATTCGTGTATTTGCAGTCTTTTTAATAATAATCACCGGAGTTGTTCCTGGTCTTTTAACATACTTCATCGCGATGTTTATAATTCCAGAAAAAAGTGATGTAACAAAAGAAGAATAATTTTCTATCGTAGTTTTATTTCTTTTGAGTAAATTTTTCTGGTACTTTTAATATTTTTGATACTTTTGATATGTCTTATTAATTTTCTGATTTGTTTTTTTTATAAATTTAATTTTATGAATTAAATTATCATATTTAAAATTTTAAGACTAACTTTTCTATTTATTAAAATTTTTTAACTTTAAACTATACTGTAGTAGTGCAAACATTATTTTAGATAAAAATTACATATTGAAGATATTGCATTCTCAAAATCATAAACTGCCTTATTCCACCATTTTTTATCCTCTGGGTAGTAAGCCTTTCTAAATAGTTCTTGAATCTTTTTATCAATATTTTTTGAGTTTTTTTTACAGAAATAATTTTGATTCTCAAGGGCTACCGCAATAACAGACTTTAAAGATGCAATAAGAGAATCTCCAAACGTGCCAAACTCAAAGGTTGTTGCGTATTTTAGTCTTGATTTTTCAATATAGTTCTTATAAAGATAATCTATCATATCTCCTGAAATATTGTAAAAATCTTTGGAAGAGGACTTGACTATTAATGGATATTCAAAATCTAACTTTATCTGTTCGTGAGTTCGAGGTTCAAAGGCTGAGTTTACTATGCTCATCTGGTATCCTGGCCCATATCCTGTGTGAAGATCTATTAAAATCGAATCATTATTTAATATTTTTTTAAAAATATCCAATAACACTTTTGTCTCAACCTGATACCCGGATCCTCTATAATATAATCCTTTAGTATTATAACTTTGACCGGAAAGCAAGCTATTTTTAAAACTTGATGCACCTTTTTTCATGACAAAGCCTATAATCTTAAATGCTATTGAAGCTGATAATAAGAATAAATTTTGAGATTTAAAACTTTTATTGATATCAAGGTTTACTATCCTGTCTATTCTTTTATAGTTTTGATCTTGCTTATTATTCTCGAAACTATTGAAATCTTCTTCACTTAGCAAAAAATTTCTATTAAGATCAACATTATTTTCGTTCACCCTTCTTTTGAAGCTGACACCAAAAGGATTTGAGTTTAAAATAATAAATAGATCAAACTTAAGATTATCCTGGAATATTAAATTTTTTAAAATTTTTTTAATAAAATAATCTACAAGTGTTGCTCCGACATAGCCTTCTATTCCGTGCACTCCAGTTTGAAGAACAACTCTTTTCCTTTTAGTTTTATCTTCTTCTCCTTTTTTATCTACTGTTGAACTTAGAAACTCACACCTTATTAGTTTGATGGAAAGTTCATCTTCTACGTCAGCTACCTTATCATCTCTTTCAATACCAGCCATGAACTGTTCTTTATAATCTATGCTATAGTTTTCAGTACTAACATTTTTGTAGTATTTTTTTAGTGAAGTCACCCAATTTTCAGAAGCTTTAACAATATCCTTATAATCATCAAAAAAAATCAAATCATTATATTTATCATCATTCAGCCTGACCTTTCCTTTTATCATATTCTTGGTTTTCATTTTCTATTCCTGATTATTTTTTATCCATCTAATAAAGAAAAATGTAATTTGATAAGTTCATCAGGAACTTTGCATCCTGTTTTTATCTGTATCCTTATTTACACATCATAATTTAAATATTTTTATTTATACGATATGCCAGTTTTTAGTAAGGTCCATACCCAATCAATACAGCCACAATAATAAAAATAGTAGTTATAACAAAAACAATCATCTGAATAAATATAGTTTTTTTAAACCAGCTGGTATAGGAAACTCCACTTATAGCCAGAGCTATAAGGAGAACCGGATTTGTAGGATATAAGACATTTGAAAAACCATCCCCAAACTGGAAGGCAAGAACAGCAACCTGCCTTGTCACTGAAGATAGGTCAGCAAGAGGTGTTAAGATAGGTAACAATAAAAATGCCTTAGCACTAGCTGATCCTATAAAAAAGTTCATGATTAAAGTTATATAGTAAATCATCAAAGCAGAAACTATATTGGAACTTTTGGTCATAATGTTTGCAGCATAGTACAGAATGGTATCAAGCACTCTTCCGTTTCTTATTATATGGTTAACTCCCATGGCAAGGCAGATTAATATAGCTGCTGGTGCAATACCAACAACCCCGTTTTTAAGATATTGAAGAACATCTTTTGCCGGTATTTTCATTAAAGCAGATGTGCCTGTTGCTAAAAAAATAAATATGAGAGCTATAAACGGAAGACTCAGATTTGACAAGCCTTTTACAAATAAAGTCAAAATTATGAACGCAAACATCAAACTTATAGTAATAAAGAAAAAATTGATACTTCTTTTGACTTTTTTATCCTGTAAATTTTTCGTAAAATTCTCATCGACTCTTTGCCCGTTAAATGTTCTGTCAGGTTCAATTGTTTGAGGATTTAAATCTTTTTGTAAAGTGGTAGATGAGTTACTCACACCTTTTAATATAAGATTACTCGTATAACGTTGTTTATCGTATTTTTTTGTATAATTTATAACGAATAATAATAAGACAAAATAAATCACAGCAAAAACTACCACTCGCAGTTCAAAGCCAGAAAATACGGGAAGATTTGCGATCTTCTGGGCAACCCCTATCGTGAAAGGATTTGATATTGCAGATGAAAAACCAAAACCGGTCGCCAGAAGAGATAAAAAAAGACCGAGGTACTTATCGTATCCCATATTAAATGATAAAAGCAAGATAATTGGTACCAGGGGGATCATCTCTTCAAAGATCCCAAACAAACTTCCAAGCAACATGAAAAAAAGTATGAGTATTGCAAAAAGAGTATTTTTCTTCCCCTTGAACCTTTGTGAAAGCATAAATATAATGTATTGAAGAACATTTGTCTTATCAAGCACAGCAAAACAAGAACCGATTATCAGAATAAAGAGAATAATCGTTATGACAGTTATATTTCCAGGTGCAAATAGTACCTCTATAGGTGCAGTAAACCATCTGTATACAGGAAGCCTCTTTTCGTTAGTAAAAGCAAAAGATCCAGGTTTGACGCTTTCTATCCCGTTTTCTATTACCCTTTGATACCTTCCAGTCGGAATAACAAGTGTCAAAACACCTGCAACGATAAGAAGAGCAAAAATTATAGAGGCAGAGGTAATAAATGCCTTTTTACTGATGATTATAGAAGCACTAAGGTTTTGTTGTGTATTTTCTTTTTTATTCATTTATGACCCCGGAGTTTTTCTTTGTAAAGGATAATGCATATTGGTAATTTTTCAAAAATTTTTGCAGGGATTTAACAAAATAAATGCAAAACATTTAAAATTTTTGAAAAAATGTATCCAGTGGCCATCTTTTTGCTATTATTTAGGTAATAAATGCAACAATGCTCTTTTTTTTTACCAAAAGTCCGCTGGAGTTTATGTCGGTTAATTTATGCAAATTTTTTTGAATCTATCAAAATATTTTAACTTCATATAGTTAGTCGATGCCTTACTATTTTTATATTTATAAATACTGGAAGATGTGTTTTGAAAATAATGAAGAAAAATAAATGTTTGAAAATCATAAGATGCACTTACCCTGATAAGCTAAGTCATAAGGTTATTAGCAGGCTAAAAGTGTTTTTTTTGTAACATGGTGTTCTAAATTTAACTTTAACTTTATTAGAGATATATGCCTGCCAGACTGGATATTTTTTCTTTTGAAAAATAGCACCAGGTAGAAAATTGAACTAGCAACAGGTAGAGGAGTAGCCAGGCAAAATCTATTTTCTTTCCAAAAATAGCACCTGAATTTTACTATTATCTACTATTCAACATAGATGGTTTCAAATTTTCTTATTATTCCAGAAAATTCTATTATAAGATCTGTACTTCCCTTTTTTAAACCTTTGATAGTTACTGTTGGTCCTTTCTTTGGCGTGATTTCTACGATAGCCGGATTAGTTGCCATCCAGGTTGGTTCTATTGCTATGTCATTATCATTAGCATCACGACCCATTGCGGTGAGAACGATTGATCCACCGATATTTATCGTAGGAAGTATCGGTTCACCTCTTGCTTTACCAGCTTCCCCAGGCAAAAGTTTACCTTGAAATACCACAATTTTTGCCAGTGGTCCCACATTTATGACTTCCTGTACCGTTGCCTGTGACGATCCTGCACAACTGATAAACATTGCCGTTGAAAGCAGCAAAATTGTCAGTGCTGTTAATTTAGTTTTCATGTTTTCCTCCTCTTTCTTCTTATCTTCGGTAGTGCCATACTTGCTTCCAGTCGATGTCACGATAGCAGATTGATAACATAAATTTCTTTGCTGCAGTTTTACTTAACAATCATTAAATACAGTTTACTATCTTTAATTTTGTATAGCCTTATTATAAAATAGTTTTCAAAAATAACAATGTAACCTGGTTTAAAAGTATAAGCAAGGATAGGAAATCTATGATGCATAAATTGTTATTTTATTTTTAATATGTGTTATACATTTGACTTTGAACCAGTGGCTGGCAACTGTTCACTCCATCCAAAAAAGTAAATAGCCTGTTCTTTCAATTTGTGCAGCAACATCTAAATTATAAGGAAAATCATATTTCTTACAAAAATGCTCTGGATTTTTTCTAATATTTTCGGTTCATCCGACAAATGCGTACTTGTTTAATAAAAAATGAAATATATAAATTCTTAAAACAATAATAAACAAATTCACTTATCTAATATTTTTTTTATAATTTTAAAAATTCATATAACAATATTCAACTTACTCTACCTCTATTTACAACCCTTCATTTTTTTTATTCAACATCTTTTCCCTTGTTACTAAATGTAAAGAAAAAAAGTATTCATTTGTCGGATGAACCATATTTTTATCTTCATCAGTATGTATAGTAATTATAACCTCATCATATTAAATATTAAAAATTTCTGTTATTTAACCTTTTAAATAAATCTTCTTTTAGTTGACTATAACTTCATCAATTTTCATATAATTTACAAACTTCGAAAGGATTCTGCCTTGTCCATTACATGAATTGTCTCAAGTTTAAAGAAATCTTCTGATTATTTTCTTTAAAGGATTCCAAATTGATAACATTTCAAACTTTTCCTGGACAAACAAGGGTGGTTAATTCGTGGCTAAATAATCTGTGCTTTTAGCATATTAAAGCAAAATGTTAAGTAAAAAACCTTTTATTTTTACTCTACTTTCATTATCCTTTTCCAGAATTCATTACCCTCTCTCGTTACATAAGCCAGTTGCTTACCATCCGGAGAAAATGTAAGATAGCAAACACCATCGTAAGCCTCGCTCTTCTTTTTTCCAAATACAACATACCATTTGCCATCAGCCACCGCTATATAAGCTAGTTTCTTACCATCCGGAGAAAATTCAATCCAGCACACTTTATCATAAGCCT
>JAAYUW010000194.1 GCA_012517545.1 Exilispira sp. | reverse complement strand
TTTTTATTTCTTCATTCTCCAGTTCAACCTCTGTTACATAAGGAAAATTAAACCCATCTATTGAAACTTCCCTTGTTTTTAATTTTTCAATATTTGAAAGTACACTATAAGGTCCTTCAACTATTACAGCCGACTCGTTGGTAAATTTGATTGAACCTACAGCATATCCATCGGCAGGGGTACCTATAACATCAGGCTCAAGATTGATCTTTTTTCTTATTATTTTGTCTATCTGAACCTTTATATTTGATGGTTCGATCTTTGAAACCTTAATGTTAGATGGTAGATAGCTTTCATCTAAAAAAATCCTGTATGTGTAGTATCCTGGTTTTGTTGCATCTATTTTTATATATGGCTTTATAAGATCTTCATTAACAAGTTTCAAGTTATCTTCAGTTCCTCTTAGAGTTACCCTCACTTTAACTGGTTTTTTATCTATTATGAAAAGATCCTTTGAGTTCATTTTATACTGCAGGTCTCCCACCATAAGTAAACTCTGAACACTTATATTTGAAATATAATAGAACAACATAATAGATAATAAAAAAGAAATAATAAATGGTATAGGGTTATTTTTTACATCTATGATTAAATCTTTAAAAAATTTACCAATTCTATTCTGTTTCATCTAAATCTCATCTTCCTCCCTATCTTCTATATCTTCACTCTTCTTATAAAGGAGTTCAAGAAGAGTAGCTTTAACATTTTCAGCAGGAATATTTAAGTATGGTTCGCCATCATCAAATATGGAAATATTTCCTGTCTCCTCTGAAACAACAAGGGCTAAAGAATCAGATTTTTCCGAAATACCAAGACCGGCTCTATGTCTGGTACCAATATGTTTTTCAAGCTTACCGGAGTTTGCTGCTGAATCCGAAAGAGGTAAGATTGCTGATACAGCTTTTATTCTTAAATTCTGATCAATTATAACTGCTCCATCGTGAAAAATAGATCTTTTATCAAACAAGAAAAGTATAACATCCTCCGAAATTGAAGAATCCCATACAACATAACTTGAAATTATATTAAATAAATTATCTTTTCTTGCAAAAACAAATATTGCACCATCTTTTCTCTGACTCAACTTTAAAATGCTTGAAACAAGAGTCTGCATGGCATCTTCATCTTCCTGTGTTTTTAGTGCTTTCGTAGAATCTTTACCAACATTCATCAATATTTCTCGAATTTCAGGAGAGAAAATTATTATTATTAAGATCAATATGTTATAGAGCAATTTATCGAAAAGCCACGATATAACAGGAAACCCTATAAGAGTAAAGACAAAAAGGACAACAAGAACTATCAAAAGGCCTTTTGCAAGTTCAGCTGCTTTAGATTTTTTGATAAAAAGATAGATGTAAAATATAATGAGTGTCATTGTAATTATATCTAAAACTGGCAAAAGATACTGATTAATTATTCCTCTAATCTGCGAAAGGATGTTCAAAACGATCAACTCCATCAATTTCTTTTTTAACTTTTATCATATCCAGAATCTGCTCAAAATCGTGAACTCTCAATATGGCAGCACTGTTTGCGAGCATAAAGTGAGCAGCCAGGGATCCATATAACCTTTTTTCAGGAGGTAATGGATCTTTTGCGTTTTTTAGTGCTAACCCTATAAAAGTTTTCCTTGAAGCTGCATAGACAACTGGTTTTTTGAAAGATGTAAAATATTTGAAATTTCTACTAAGAGCAAGATTATCTTTATATCTTTTGCCAAAGCCTATACCAAGATCAAGTATAATGTTTTTTTCATCTATACCATTTTCAACACAGAACTCCATTCTCTCTTTGAAAAAATCATAAACTTCATCAACAACATTTTCATATGACGGATTCTGTTGCATATTTTTTGGTTCTCCCTTCATATGCATGAGTATTACAGGTTTTTTATATTCTTTTGCAACCTCAAGCATATGCGGGTCCATCCGAAGAGCTGAAATATCATTTATACAATCAGCACCGGCTTCTATCGCTTTTTTTGCAACATTAGCCTTATATGTATCTATCGAAATGGGGATGCTGGAGATTTTTCTAATAGTTTCAATTGCAGGCAAGACTCTTTTCAGTTCTTCTTCCTCACTAACAACGCTTGCATAAGGTCTTGTGGACTCTCCACCAATATCAATAATATCTACCTTTGCCTCAATCATCGCCATAACTTTTTCTTCTAACTCAGCCTCGTTTACCCTTGAAGCACTATAAAATGAATCTGGAGTAACATTTAAAACACTCATAATATAAGGCATCGAATCGGGTATCAGGCTCAGCCCACCTATTTTCATTGGTTCAAAAACTCCACTATTAAGTATAAAGGATAAATCCGTTCCAAGATTCTTAAGTTTAAAAGGTTGCTTTAAAAGTTTTTCTGAAAGTTTTTTAAGCTGAACTTCTGTACCAAAAATCAAAACATCTGTTTTTTCAGGTTGTAAAGTGTAAGTTTTATATGATATAGCAGTGTCGCATCCAACAGAGAGAGCTTCCTGTTTCAAGATATTTGCAGCTCTATGATCCAGTTCCCTGACATAAAACCTTTTGAATGTGGCTTTATGTTTAAGATAATCCACAACTTCTTCACCTGTCCCAATATGTGAAATCTCAGCTTTGATATCAAAATTAACATCATCAGAAAGATCATAAATTTTATGAAAAAGCATGCTTTAACCTCATAAGAATTAATAAAGTCACTATGTGAAACCTCGGTAGGGCTAAATTTATTTATCTTTTATAACATAGAGGGTTAATTCTAAATAATAAGTCATTAAAACATCCACTCATTATCTACTTTAAAAGTTATATTTTTATCACTCTTCGCTTATTTATTTAATCAAATAATAAAAATAATAATCAGGCAGTAAAAACATAACCAGATCACACTAAGGCAAATAGATTATTCAACTTCTTTAACACCTAAATCTAAAAAAGGAAGAGAGAGAATTGAAAATTTGACTTATAATTCTATTTCCAAAACAGATCATTATCAAATTATTAATATTTATTTAAAGGTTCATGGTTAATGCTTTTTTTAACAAGTTGACCAAGTTGTTTTCCATTAAATTTGATATGATCAAAAAGCTGCTTCCTGGTTCCATGTGGTATTATCATATCGGGAAGAGTGAATGGGATAATCCTGCTGTTGTAATTATTTTCAAGAGAATACCTGTGAAAATAGTTAACAATCAAAGATAAGGTTGGCTCTTCATCAACAATTACTATTTGTTCATATTTCTCAAATATTTGTTCCAAAATTATATCTTCAAAGTCAAATGGCTTTATCTGACTTATATAATAAAGACCAGGATAAAACTGTTCTTCAGCCAGAATCTCTAAAGCATCAATAGATATTGTTAATCCACTCCCAATAGCAACTATAGCGCACTTATCACCAAAGAAAAGCTCTGTGATCTTTCCTTCTCTATAAATAAGCTTATTGAAACCTGTTGTATCATTATTTATCACCTTACAACCAGAAGATAGTTTGAAATTAACCTTTGTTCCATCAAAATCTGTTGCTTTTTCATAATCTCTTGCTTTATCAGCATCAACTTTCAAAATTTTTTTACAAATCTCACTAAAAGAATAAATGCTTTCTTTAGGGTAAAGTAAAAAAACAGGTTTATCAACTTTACCTAAAAGTGAGAATCCATAATCCATATCTTCCTTGCAAAAACAAGCCAATATAAAAATATCTGGTAATGAACTTAAGAATGGATTTATATACAAACCATGATGAGTTGGACCATCTATCCCAACAAGACCGGTTCTATCTATCGCAAAAAATACTGGAAGCTTATTCAGCACAACATCATGGTATACTTGAGCAGCAGCTCTTTGCAAGAAAATAGAATAGATTGCAACAACCGGTAGTTTGCCCATCTTCGCAAGTCCAGCACCAATAGAAACAGCAAGACTTTCAGCTATACCAACATCGATAAATCTATCTGCAAAATTCAATGCAAATTCATCGAGTCCAGTTCCATTTTTCATCGCAGCTGTTATTGCAAAAATCTTATCATTTTCTTTTGCTTTATTAACTATTAATTTTCCAAAGTAAGAGGTAAAAGTTTCAGTAGCCGCAGCTGTGATATTTCCAGTAGATATATCAAACGGTGGAGCTGAATGAAAGAGTTCAGGGTTGGCTTCAGCTGGGGGATATCCTTTACCCTTAACTGTTTTTACGTGAATTAGCAAAGTATTCTTAAAGTTTTTTGCAAAGGTAAAATACTCGATGAGTTCCTGGATGTTATGGCCATCTATTGGACCTACATATCTTATACCAAAATCCTCAAAAAACTGTTTTGGAAGTAGAAGATTTTTGATATCCTGAATTATCTTAATAAGACTTTCAATAAATGCTGAATGATTTTTATTTTTCAGTTTCTTTTCAAGACTTCCCCTTATATTGAGGCTTGTCGCATATAAAGAAAGCTTTTTAGACATAGAAGGAGCAGTTTTAGCGATAGACATACCATTATCGTTGAGGATTATAATTATTTTTCCATTCTTTCGATTTGCTATAAAATTAAGAGCTTCAAGCATGGCTCCATTTGTAAGTGTTCCATCTCCAACCAGAGTTATTATCTGCTGATCACCAATATAAGAGTTTCGATCTCCCTCTTTGATATCCTTTTTATTTTTATCAGCTGATTTTGCTATAGATAAACCAAGAGCAAGAGGCAAACCGCAACCAACATGACCTACCTTAAAAAGATCAGCTTTAGACTCTGCGGGGTCAGGGAAACCAGATAATCCACCAAATTGTCTTATTGTATTAAAGGAGTTAAATCTACCTGTTAAAATTTTATATGTATAAACCTGATGACCGACATCAAATGTTATAAGATCCCTGTCGAAGTCAAATACCTTATGTAGCGCAAGGAAGATCTCGACCGTACCAAGGTTAGAAGCAAGATGTGTGCTTTTATGACTGCATACTTCAATGAGAAATTGCCTTATAAGTTCTGCATACTCTTCAAGTTCTTTTACGCTGAGTTGATTAAAAAAAATTTTATCAGAAAGTCGGGATAAAACTTGATAATCCAAATTAATTTCCTGCTTTTTTTTTATTACATAATAGACTCTTCACTTCTTTGTATGGGTACAAAAGTCTAGGGTTTAAAGTCCAGAGTCTGGAAAAATTTTAACAGCACAAAAGGATCAAATAAAATATCACAGAAAAAACTACTTTTGAACAAGACAAAATATTCGAAAATCTTTACATCTTTAAAAAATCGCAGATCATCTTATTTATGTATTCAGAACAGGTATTCTCGGTAGTAATCTCAATATTTTTCAAGCTCAAAAGGGCAGCAACATCTGGATCCTTTATTTTTTGCATCTTGATAAAATCGTGTATCCTGTCAAAGGAGCCATTTTCTATAAGCTCTTTTTTTGTCGCTATTATCTTATCTATATCAATTTTTTTTGCAATAACAAAACTCTGCAGATTTTCAACCATAAAAAACCAGTGGATGCTTTGATCCCTTTTAAACCAGGTCATCTGCCTTTTAGCATAATTTCGTGTCTGTTTTTTTATATTTTCGATACATTCTGATTTGTCTTTTAATTTTCCTTCAAAAAAATCAAAAATTTGATTATACCCAAGTGCTTTGAAAGCTGAGTTATCTATCCTGCCATACTTATCATAAAGAGCTTTTGCCTCATCAAAAAAGCCTTTTTTTACCATGTCATCGACTCTTTGATCAATCATCTGATATAACTTTGATCTTTCTCTATAAAGACCAATTTTCAATGTTTCAGTAGATAAAGGATCGATATCTCTTTTAAGATGATATTTCGAAAAAGGTACACCGGTCAACTCATATACTTCAAGTGCTCTAATAAGCCGTTGTGGATCATTTTTCCCGATTTTTTCAGCATAAGGTTTATCGATCTGAAAAAGTCTCTCATACAGTTTATCGATGCCATCATTTTCGAGTATTTCGTTTAGTTTTTTTCGTATTTCACTATTTCTTGAAGGGATAGTGGAAAAACCATCTGTCAAAGCATTATAGTAAAGTCCTGTTCCACCTGAAACTATAAAAGCTCTATATTCTGAAAATGTAATAAGATTATGGACATAAGAAAGATAATCTCCAGTTGAGTAAAATGAACTTGGATCTATAAGATCTATACCATAATAATGATATTGTTTGATTTCTTGATCTGATGGTTTTGCTGTACCGATATTTAGACTTTTATAAATTTGCATTGAATCCATTGAAATAATAGGAAGATTAAAAAACCTCGCTAAAGCGTGAACCAACTTAGTTTTACCTACACCGGTTGGACCAACAATGTATATTATCTTTTTCACAGGTAATTTTCACATGATGTATTCTGGAGCATTCAACAAATGAGCAAAGATTTGATAAAAAAAAATATATATGCTTAAAATAATGAAAAATTATTCTTCTTTCACATCATCGGCATTATAAAAATGTATCTTTTTCTTAAGGATATCTGTCATAGCGAGGATGGAATATTTTTCCTCTTTCTTTAAAGGTTCGAAGTGATTTGTAGATAATGCTTCATCTTTTCCGCGTCTATTAAGTTCCTCTTTTCTTTTTAATACAAGATGATAAGCACGCTCGGAGCATGCTTTTGCAAGTTCATACCTATTACCTTTGTAGTTTATCACTTCTTCTATTGGAAATCTCTCTTTCACCTATATCCTCCATTTTTGTTTAACCTTTGAGCATAAGAAAAAATAGCATTTTCAAAACTTTTGTACGCATCAGTGAGATTATCATTTATAACAATATATGAAAATAATTTCTCTTTTACAAGTTCTTTTTTTATCTCTTCAATCCTTTTTTTCTGATCCTGTAAGTCCTCTGTTCCTCTTTTAACAAATCGTTCTATGAGAAGCTCTATACTTGAAGGTCTTATAAAAATAGAACAGCATTGAGGATAAAGTTTAATAATGCTTTCAGCACCCTGGACATCAACTTCAAGGATTATCGGTTTTCCACTGGAAAGAGCCTCGTCAACAAACTTTTTTGAGGTACCGTAATAATTGCCGTAGACATTTGCATATTCGAGAAACTCATTTTGAGAAATCATCTCTTCAAACTTATCTTTAGTGATAAAATAGTAATCAACTCCATTTATTTCACCGTTCCTTGGCTTTCTTGTGGTATAGGAAACTGAGTAGACAAGTTCAGGATGATTTTTCAAAAGCATGCTTCTAAGTGTGGATTTCCCGGCACCTGAAGGACCAGAAATAACTATAAGCATTGATGGAATTTTTTGCATCTATCAATTAATTAAACACCGACACAATCTTTGTCAAGAAAAAAACTTCTAGATTTTTAAATTAGATCTATTGATTTTTCTAATCTTATTTTTCTCTTTTTCTTTAAGAAGTTTTATTTCTTTTTGCAATTTTAAATAGTTTTTAAAATGTCTCTCATCCAGAATACCTTTTTCTATTGCTTCCTTAACGGCACAATCAGGTTCATGAGTGTGTGAACAATCTATAAATCTGCATTTATCTGCTAGAAGCTTGATATCATTGAAAGAATCATCAAGATCATCTTCATCTGCAAAAACTTCAATCTCTCGCATTCCAGGGTTGTCTATTACGATTCCTCCACCAGGTAAAACTATGAGATTTCTTGATGTAGTTGTATGTCTTCCTCTTTCATCGTTTTTTCTAACCTCATTGGTTTTTATTAAGTCAAACCCGGCTAGTTCATTTATGATAGTGGATTTGCCAGCTCCTGAAGAACCCACGAACACATATGTTTTTCCTTCTTTAATTTCGCTTTTTATATAATCCAGTCCGTATTTCTCTTTTGCACTTATAGGATATACGGAAATATCATCTTTGATAGAAAGTATTTTTTCAATATATTCAGTAGTTGAATCTACAAGGTCTGATTTGTTAAGAATAATAATGCAAGAAGCCCCACTATTTTGAACCAAAAGTAAATATCTTTCTATTCTGGATATATTAAAATCCCTTCCCAGAGCTACAACTAAAAAAACTGTATCAATGTTTGAAGCTATGATTTGCTGGTCAGCATTTATATTTGATCTATTATCGATAGATTGCCTGCATAAGAAATTTTTTCTTTCCAGTACTTTATAAATAATACCCTGATTTAAATACTGATCCAATTTAAGTACAACCCAATCTCCAACAGCTGGTAATTGGGCAGAAAATATTGAATCATATCTAAATTTTCCTGAAATTAAAGAATTAAACTCACCTTTCTCGGTTTTAACTAGATAAGAATTTTTGTTTTCACTTATGACACGACCCGGTATTAAAAAACTATCACACATCAGATTACAATATGAGTTAAACGAACTTTCAAAAAAGTCATTCCACCCAAGAGTTTTTAATATACTCATATTTACTCTCCACCTTTATTTTATAAGAGAAAAAAAACAATTTAGGCTGAACTAAGAATAAGAATCACAATTAATCATTGTTGCGGTGTATACAAAATTTAGAATCAAAAAAGATTGAAAAATTTCTGATTAAAGCAAGGAAAGCTAAAAGAATTAGCAGCAAAAACTAAATTTGAATGGTTTTATAAGAATTTGAAATAACTTGAATTTTTAAATTTTTTGAAGAATTTGAGAAAAGAGACCTCAAATCCTCATAGAATTATTGATAAAATACTTTTATCTCGTCGTATTTTAACATGAGTTTTAGCAGTATATCAAAAGTTAGATCAATGCATAGAAGGTTAAAACCATGCTTTCCTTTGCCAGAAAAAATAAAAAATCTCCGCAAAACATAAGTTTACCCCCTCTTTTATTTTAATTAATGCACTACTGAAATAAGGTATAAATAAAAAAAATATCTAACAGATATATGTAGAAGTGCAACTAAT
>JAAYUW010000193.1 GCA_012517545.1 Exilispira sp. | reverse complement strand
CAATGATTTTAAAAATGATTCAAAATATATATATTTATTAGAAGAAAAATTTAAACCAATTGATCAAAGTGGATATAGATCATCAGTAACTGTTAATATGTGTCATTTTAAAATTGATGATAAAGTTATAACAATAAAATTTGTAGAAGAAATTTACAATGACAATATAAAAAATTTGCAAAAATATTATATGTTATCTATCTTTCAATTTCCTTTCATAATTTATGAAGATATAAAAAATAGTGAATCAGATAAAAAATATGAAGTCCTGGAGCAATTTGTAAATAGCTATTTAAAGCAATAAAAGTTTTACCTTTTTTCTTTTTTCTTTAAAGTGAATTCTCGCATAATAAAATGGTTATATTCTATCATTTTTATATCTATTGCATAAAGATTTAATGAATATCTTGATATAACATGCTCAAACTTTTTACCCCATTCGAAGCAGTTTAAGTAGTTACTTTCAAAATAAAGATCAAGAGGTAATTCCAGAAGTTCAGACTCTTCATCTATCCTGTATAAATCAAAGTGATTGAACAAAATTCTGTTACCCTTCACCTTACCACAATACTGGTTCACGATATTAAAAGTGGGCGATGTAAGTGAATCGGGGTTCAAACGACAAAAGCCAGCCATCTGTTTTATTAAAGCTGTTTTACCTGCTCCAAGGTCACCTTCAAGTATTATAGAAGCTGGAAGTATAATATTTGATATAAATGCAAAGCCAACTCTCTTAAGAGTTCTTAGATTACAACAGGTGATTTTCAAAATCTCTTAATACATACAACCTCACACAAGGACTAAAGTTTATAAGTAAAAACTTTTTAATGTAGCTCGATTGATATATTATACCAAATATCCTTTTAAATCAACTTTTTTCCGCCAGGACATAAAATAAAAAAATAATTTAGCAAAATCAGCTTTGAAATTTAGTTTTTAATGAGCAATGTAGTTTTAATCCTATATTATTTAAAAAAATAGTAATGGTAAACTCTAAAAAAGTAGCGGATAATACCGAAAAATATAGCAAGAGATTCTGTACATGAAGAATTGGGTTTTTTTTAATTTGATGAATTATTCATTTTATAAATTTTTAATTTGCTGGATTGTTTAAATAAGGAACTTTGCATGAAAGAAAGTTTACTGTTTATCGTATTTAATAAGAGAAAAAATTTGAAATACAAGAAAAATGCAATTTTAATATTTTTATTTTTTACTACTTTGCTTATAGGAACAAGTATTTATGTAAAGAGTGAGTCCGAAAATTTTAAATTTTTTTCTGATCCTCTCGAACAGGACTATTTATACAGGGAGTTCCTGTCTGAAATCTCATATAATTATAACTGTAAAAGCTCAAGTGGATTTTTACATCTAAGATTTGCATATTATAAACCAAACTACTACGATGATCTTTACAGGATTGCTAACTATTTTCAGCTTTCTGTGGACACTCTCGCTTCTGTAAATAATATCTTCTCTCAGTACATTTTTGATAATTCTGAGACTTTGATAATACCTAACTGTGAAGGGATTTTTGTCGAATACGATAAAAAAATAGGACTGGATAATATCGCAAAACTTTATTCTGTAAATAAAGATGCCATATTGAAGATAAATATTAAAGAATCCGAAGGCCGGATAAATGATGGTGAAAAAATCTTTCTTCCTTTAGCTCATTTTACCAAGCAAGAAAAGATACTGTTTCTAGGTTCACTCTTTAGAGATCCTCTTAGAGGTAAGGGGATTCTAACATCAAGTTTTGGACAAAGGATAGATCCATTTACCCATAAACCAACATTCCATGGTGGGATAGATATCGCCGTAAAAGTTGGAACTCAGGTTTATCCAGCTATGCCAGGGAAGGTTTCATTTACTGGTTACAAGGGTGACTATGGATATCTTGTAGTCGTTGATCATGGATATGGTTATCAAACTTTGTATGGGCATCTTAGCGAAATAAAGGTAAAAACTGGAACTATCGTAAGTTATGATGATATTATAGCTTTGTCCGGGAATACTGGTAGGACTACTGGACCTCATCTTCACTTTGAGATAAAGTTTGAAAAACAGAGAGTCAACCCTATGGATCTTTTATTTCTCAGCAATCAGTAATTAATCGCTCTTCATTTGAAAAAATCTTTTTCTGTTTACTTGTGTTTTTTACCATTATCCTCTATCTTTGAATTTTTAATCTTTAACGTTTTTTGAAATCATGAAAGTTCAAATATTAGAAATTCAAAAAACTATACAAAAAAAATCCCCCTGTTATATATTTTTATTGCTACTATCTTTAAATGAATGGTCAATATTCTATTTTTTAGAGAGTCAAAATGGTTATTGTTGTACAAAGGGTTTTAAATTCATCTGTGAAACTTATTTCTGAAAAAGAGTATTTTTCTTTTTTTGACAGAAATGTCAGTTATGGTAAAGTTCTTGATGAGCAAATGGATAAAAGACTTACCGATAATCCTATTGCACATATAGACTATGGCATGCTTCTGTTTGTTGGCTTTGCAAAAAATGATTCAGAAAATATTTGCAGTAAGATGGTAGAAAAGCTTATCAATCTTAGAATTTTTCCAGACAATAATGGAAAGATGAATAAAAATATTTGTCAGATTAAGGGACAAATTCTTGCTGTTTCAGAGTTTACTCTGACATCCAATATAAAAAATGGGAATAGACCTTCTTTTGATACCTGCCTTGAGCCAGATAAAGCCGCTGTTTTGTTTGATACTTTTGTTACACTTTTAAAGGAAAAGTTTTCAGATGTATACACGGGTGCTTTTGGAGAGCATATGCTGGTTTCTATTACAAATGACGGTCCTGTTACTTTTATTTTAGATAGTGAATATTTTAAATGGTGATAAAAGATAAATATCGATAAAGGAGCTTTATGCCTGAAAATATTATTTATTACAACAATCCACTTTTGAAATGTAAATGCGAACCTATCACAAAAATAGATTATGATATTGTACAGTTTTCTAAAAATCTTACAGAGCTGATGATCAAACATGATGGCATAGGCCTGGCTGCAAATCAGGTAGGTGTTTGCAAGCAGATAATAAGTATAGCCGGGATAGAACCATTTAAAGAGCCTATAATTCTTATTAATCCAAAAATAATCGAATATAAAGATCCTGTAGTAACCTATGAGGAAGGATGTCTATCATTTCCAAGACTTTATCTTAACGTCGATAGACCAGAAGGTGTAATAGTTGAGTATTTTGATCTTAGCATGAAGAAGATTACCATAGAGGCTCATGAACTTTTGGCAAGAGTCTTACAGCATGAGATAGATCATCTTAACGGTATCTCTTTTATAGATAGGATCAGTACCACTAAAAGAAATAATATCGAATCTGTTCTGGAAAATATAAATAGGAAGTTTAATGGATAGATATGCCCTCTTTGTTACTTCTGATTTTGGGATAGAAGTTGCAAAATATCTATTTGACACAGCTGAAGTTGTATTTGTGCTTACATCACAGCCTAAACCAAAAGGTAGACATTTTATTATTGAAGATATTGAAACTGTAAAGCTGGCTAAGAAGAAGAAAATACAGGTAATATATGTTGAAAAAAGCTTTGAGATATTTAAAAGCATTGAAACATACCAGTTTGATTATGGTGTTGTTATAGATTTTGCATTCATTTTGAAAAAAGAAGTCTTAAGCCTTGCCAAAAAGATGTTTATAAACATTCATCCTTCGCTTTTACCAAAATACAGGGGGCCATCACCACTTCACTTTCAGATAATCGATAATCTTCTTAAAACTGGTGTAACAATAATTAAGATGGATTGTTCCATTGATGCTGGGGATATATTGTTTCAGGTTAAAACTGAGCTTGAATATCTTTTAAATTTTACAGAGTTTTATGATTATATGCGATGGCTTAGTCAGATTGCATTTGAACTATATATTAAAAATAAAGAAGTTATTATCCCGATCCCTCAAAAACATGAAGAAGCAACATACACGAGAAAGATATCAAAGGAAGATGCATATATAAACCCGGAAGAACAGAAAAGTGATCTAATAATCGGAAAAATCAAGGCATTTGAAAAATGGCCTAAAGTTAAGATAAAAGCTGGTGAAGATATATTTATATTACTCGATGCTAGAAAATATTACAAAGATGTTGAAAAGTATAAACCTGGCTGTATAAGCATCGAAGACAAACACATTATTATAGGAACAGCAGATTTACCGGTTGAAATAACCGAGATTCAGAAACTCGGGAAAAAACCTCAGTCTACTGTTCAATTTTTATTTGGATTTAGAAAAAGATACACGAATTTACCTCTTGAGCGGGAGTTTTCTCTATGAGCAATGTTTTTAAAAGATTATATTTTTTCTTTTTCAAAATTAAGAAATTCTTTTCAAATCTGTTTTTCAATCTGTTTCATAAGTCAAAAGTAAAAAAGCAGACTGCTGCAAAAATTAGGTCAAATGATATAAGTTTTTTTGCAAATCTAAAGATCAAATTTACATATTTTTTCTCAAAAGACAATATAAATTATCTTTTAAATCAATTTGTCTACAAAATAAAATATTTAAAATACAGGATAGTATATCTTGTAAAAAATTTTTTCAGGCATGCCAATCATTTATTTAAATCTGGTTATTTAGCCTTTACCCTTCTTTTTTATATTATAATTTCAATAATTTTCTTTTTGATAGCATATAATTTATGGATTTCCAGTTATAACACGGTAAAGGTGCCAGATTTCAAAGATATGCGAGTTGCTGAAGCTGCTGCACAAATCCAGCAACTTAACTTGATTGTTCAAATAGAATCAAGGTATTCAAATCTTCCATATGGGCAGATCATATCTCAATCTCCTTCTCACGGACATGCATTAAAGGAAAAGAGCTTCGTAAAGCTGGTAGTTTCAAAAGGACTTGAGAACTCCTATCTGGATGATTTTACAGGGCAGAATCTTTTTTATGTTGAAAAAAGACTTCAAGAATTATCTCTCGCTTTAAAAAGAGAGATTAAAATAGCTAAAATAGAAGAGCAATATTCAGACCTTTTTGAAAAAGGGAAGTGCTAATGCCTTGGGAAATTGCATTTTATGCTTCTGGTGAACACTTTCACCCAAGTCAAATCGCTTATGATTTTTCAGAAGCTCATGATCCTGGTCCT
>JAAYUW010000192.1 GCA_012517545.1 Exilispira sp. | reverse complement strand
TTGGAACTGCAGATTGAAGCATTACCAAACATATATGCAATAGCCATAGTAAGAGAAGCTGTATCAAGATTAGATAAGTCATCTAAGTCAATTCCGTTTTTATCTGTTAAATCATCAATTGTGTTACTATCTATTCCACTTATCCACTCTGAATACTGTGTAAGCCTGGAAAGTTTACCAATAATATCTTGTGCCTGTTGAAGTTGAGCATCACTATAAGTTGAAGAAGCACAAGAATAATTACCAAGCATCTGACGGCAATTAGCTATATGCCTTGCTTTTTTGCTTGAATCATTACCAAAAAGCAAAGCCATCTCTTTATCAAAAGATCTAAATTCATTATATATATTTACAAAAGTGTAATAATCACTGTATGAGTTTGCTCTTAATGCCTTCATATAATCTGAAATAGTTACTGAAGATGGTTCCATTGATATGGAAAATTTTTATGAAAAGTTAAACAATTATCTTAAAACAACATATATTGATGGGATTACTGAAGATAAATTCAAAACAAGTTTTAGTTTAACTGATTTTAGTTTAACTGATGAGGAAGCAAAGAGTTTAAAGCAAAAATGTTCAGATACTGTTAATAAAATTATAGATGGGATATTTGCAAATAAAAAATCTACTGAAATAGTTAACGCTATTAAGCAGGTTACTGAAATAATTGGATGCATAAATGACTATACTATCGGTGATGAAATATCCCTGCAGATATGGTATCAAGATAAGATAAAAATTAAAAGCTCTGAGGAAAAATCTTTACTTGAAAATACGCTCAATAATTTTATCAATGATATGAAGCTAAGCAATACTTTAAATTCTGATGTTTTAAATATATCTTTTGCTGAAATTGAATCTGCAATTGATTTTGAAAATGCAGTTAAATCTTATTCTAACATACCTATTATTGATAGACTTAAAGATATACTAAATACCGGTTATTTCAAGAATCTGGCTAACAAGGAACCTGAAAAGGCTAAGATGGCTCTTGTTCAATTTTTATCGATGTATGGTCATTACAAAAGTAATGTGGAAATATACAATAAAATCGAAAAGATATATTCTAATGATTTTGAGGATAGAACGCAACTCAAAAAAATTATAGAAGATATAAGAGTAGAATATGATAAAATATTTAACAATGAAGAAATTAATAGCCTTTTACCAACTTTGTTTTTAGAAAATATAGAGGAAGTAAAATCTTTTTGTGTTGATTATTGTATGCAGGATATTATTCTGATTACAGAAGATGGGCAAAATCTAAAAAAGCAGATGGAAGATTACATAAAAGAAAAGGATACTTCATCTATTTATATTTCAAAGGAAAGTTTTGATGGATGGATAGAGACATTAAAAAGTTTTGTTTATGAACCTATTAATCCTGAAGATGATCTTATAACTGATGCTATTGCTAAAAGATATATAGATGAAACCATTATGAAATACAGGATTCTATTTGGTTCAAAGCTTGTAGCAGGATGCTCCTCAGAAAGTGAGGCTGTAGATATATTAAAAGATATATGTGGAATAGAAGAAGATTTTGCACTCTTTTTATATAAACAGGGAGCTTTAACTCAAAGTAATGCTGCATATGCATCTCAACTTTACAGCTCTTTTGTTGTTGATGGTAAAGGAACTTATGCTTTACAGAATCTTGTAAATACTATGAGCAAGGTTGCAGCAAATCTATCAATATATTCAGAAAAAGCCAGTATAAAATCAATAATTGAAAAATTTGTTAATGATTGTAAGAGCGGTTCCGATGCAAAACAGGCATATGCAACATATGTGTCTTATATGAATGATGAGGGAATAAGCTACAGCAATGCAGTTGAAGAATTTAAGAAGGGAAATATAAGTTCTGAAGAATTGAAGGCTATTTTATCTTATATAAATCTCAGTAATAATGACATAGATACAATACTCTCACAATTATGGCTTGAATGAAACAAAGAGTATAAAATAAGCAAAAAAGATAATCCTGATGATAGTAACGATGATACTAATATTCCTGATATTCAATCAGCAACCATTTTTTGTAGCACATCTCATGCTGTAAATTCATTTATCGATACTCAGAATAAACTTATTCAACTTTTAATTGCTCTGGAAGATGTATCAGGTTATACAACAATAGCAAATGAAAATCAGGAAAATTTAGGTGGTGATCCAGATTATGCTAAACTTTTATCTATTTATACTAAAGCTTCGAGTGCAAATTCACTGGATGATCTTAAACTAAATGAAGATGAATCGTCGTTTTTAGATAGTATTTCCATAGAGCAAACTTCTGGGAATAACATGCTTTCCTCATATAGTGATATTTCTTTTCATCAGTTTTCAGCAGGGCAACTTGTATCAATGATAGAAAAGATGATTAAGGCAAAACAGGAACTTGAAAATAGTAATACAGAAACACTAAAAAGCGATGAAGCAAGATTAAAAGATGAAATTGCAAAAATAGAAAATGAAATAAATGAAAAAGAAAACGAGATTGAAGCTTCAAAAAATAATTATAACGCTAAAGTTGATGAGGTAAATTCTCTTGTTACTACTGCAGATGAAGCTTATCTTAACTATCTTAAAGCAAAAGAAGTATACTTTTTCTGCACCAATATATATGCTGATGGTAAAGACATGTCAAAAGCCATAGATATGTACCGTTCTCAGATGGCTGAATATACACAAAAATATAATGAGCAGGTTGCAATTTACGATATTGCCCTGCAAGTTTTTAAAGATACAGAGGCTAAAAAATGGGATATAACAGAAATCATAGATGATATTTCAAATAAAATAACAGATCAGCAAACAGCGATACAACTTCTATCGATGATAGCTGAAAAGATGGAAGTGGATAGGCAACAATATGAAAAATCTCAACTTGCCATAATATCTTCGATTAAAAATAAAATAGCATCTTCGTTATGGGGTAAAGATAAGTATAGTGAGAATGATATTACTTCCGATAAAAATAAATATGTAAATACCTTGATGATATTTATGGAAAATTATTTTGCATCTACCAGCGCTAACTCCCAGACCTTCAATGCAATGCTGCAAAATATTATCAATAAGTTATTTGTTGAAAAATATTATTACATAAAGGTTACTGTAACATATACACTTTCTGGAAATTCAGGAACAGGTGGATCTGGTAATGATCCTCAAGAAGAACCAGAGATAGATGAAGAACCAGATATACCATCACCTGGTGATAGATCCACAAGCGATACAAAATTTATGACGGATTTAGAGGGAAATAATCAAACAAATATTACACCTACAGGTGGTGGAGGAAGTTCAGGTACTACTACAGATGATCCTGATCAAAATAATCATGAATATGAACTTGATATTCCAATCAAACGTCCAACTTATTCATATTATTCTTTATACGAGTATTTACAAAATAGTGACGATATTTTATCTGAGAAAAAAGTAGTTGATAAAGATTACACATATATAGCTACACCAACAAAAGAGATAATAGTCGGCAGTCAAGCAGATCTTCCAAAATCTTTAAAAGATTCTGCGTCTCAATGTCGTTTTTATTTATATAATCCTGATGCAACTTTTAACTCTCCCCAGGATAATAACCTTGCAAATATATTAAAAAATTTAATCAAAGCTTTTGCTCCCGATAACTCAAAAAAAATAAAATCAAATCTACCCAGTGATGAAATTATAAATTATTTAAAAGGTTTAGATTCTAATTCCCTTTCATTAAATGGTAATGTACAGTTGACAAATAAAATTATTCAGTCATTTATCTCAATAAAAAGTGATCAAGATATGGAGAATGGTTTTCTTGATTCTCAGCAGATTTCCTATTTTGCAACAAATTACAAAAGTTTATCTATGATAAATGCAGATCTTAGTAATATAAACACATTACAGAATGCTTCACAGTGGGATAAAATAAAGAACGATTTAAATTGCAATGCTGCCAGATATTTTAAGAAATTGTTGATAAACACTGGAATTAAAGAATCTGTAATACTACCACTTTTACAAAATATACAATCTGCAATTAAGAATAGTGATGTTCAGGTTGATGAAGATATGAGCATATCTAAATATATAGACGCACTTAAAGGTAAAGAGCAGAGTATGCAGGCTAAGATGGCTATAGATAAAGTTGAAGCAACAAGATTATATAATTCTAAACAAAAAGAATATTCTGCTAATTTGAAAAAATATGCTGCAAATATGGGATTACTTGCAAAATATACGGCAGAAAAAAGTTCTATGCAGCAGGAGTGTGCACTTTTGAAGGCTTCTCTTTCAAGTGCTAATCTGGATCTTTTATCTACCTTATATGATGAAGCAAACTTAGATAGTGAAACAAAAAGCTGGAGTAAGGTT
>JAAYUW010000019.1 GCA_012517545.1 Exilispira sp. | reverse complement strand
TATTTTCTATCCGTAGAGCATATAAAATTAATGAAGCATCTATCAGAATAATTTGAAAGGACACGTTTTCTGTTGTTGTTCCTGCTCAGGATCAGCGGATTTTATTCTCTTCAAATATCACCTGCATCTTTACGGCATTTATCGCAAAGGCCAAGGAATTCTATGTTGTGGTAAAGAATCAAAAAATTATGTTTCTGGGTCAAAACTTTTTCTGTCTTTTTCACCAGTTCCAGTTCTTCATCGGCAAAATCTTGATAATCTATGATCTTTCCGCAGCGGAGGCAGATAAGATGATGGTGGTGTCCTTTATTTCCTTCAGTCCTTAGTTCATAGTGAGCCTCGCCATCGGGCGAGATGACTTTCTGAATAAAACCAAGACGGAGGAATAGCTCAAGTGTCCGGTAAACAGTAGTTATCCCGATTCTAGGATGAGTTATATATAGAGCGTCATAGATTTCTTTGGCACTAAGATGCCCCTTGGAGTGGCTTAGAACATCCAGAATGACGTTGCGCGGTTCTGTCCAGCGTCCGACCTGTTCCCTTAGCCTCTGATTGGCACAATGTCTTCGTGGCAAATCTTACCTCCTTAAGTTTATGATAATCATTTTCATTAATAATATAGAGTATAGAGGCTGGAAGCTATTGTGTAAAGAGAACGAATTACCTTATCAAAAATCTACCGAAAATTAATCGTTTCCTCATATTAAATTTTACTATAAATATTTTTTTGTACAATATATGTTTGCTCTTATATTCCTTTTTTCCCCTGGCAAACTATTCCATATCTTCTCACGCTTATTAAGCATGCATCTTCATCATCTGGTGATCGCAAACTCCCACTTGTCCCACATGCTAATTTTTCAGGTGGTTTTACTTCTACCTTATCTTCTACAACTGTAAAATGTTCATAATATAGCCTTGTAAATATATCAAATATTTTTTTATCCTTATAACTTTCCTTTAGCTCATTATATAAACAATAGTAAACTTTTCCAATTTCATCAAGTTTATTTACTATATCATCTTTCTTTAATATATAAATATACTGTCCTAATGATATTTTTATATAAGTTTCAAATATTTTTTCATGCTTTTTTTATCTTCTTTGCTAAAACCCTATATAATCTGATTTATACTTCAACAAGAAGTTGAATCCTGCTATAGTTTCTAATGTTTGATGCTACAAAAAATGAATCTGTCCTTTGAATAATTGTATTTATCTTTAAAGTCTTTAATTGATCTTCTGTAAGCTTATCAAAAACACTTTTCAACAAATTTTCCCCTGTATTAACATAATATTCTGCAAGTCTGCTTTGAAAATTAAATATTGTTGCACAACAAAATGGACGTTCACACATATCGCTCAACCTTAATGCTTTTTTTGTCCTCAAATCAAAATCTGCTTTCTTTATCAGAATATAAAACTTTAAAAGCTTCTTCATCTATTTTACAATATATCATCTTGTAAAAGAAACTTTCAGGAGAATTTTCTAATTTCTTTTGCATTCTTTCATTTAATTGGTCTTCAAATGAAAACTATGTCTGATTTGAATATGGATTATTATACTTAAACATTTCTATCCATTGATATTTTCAATAATTCTTTTATTTTTTAAAAAAAATCATATCCTTTATTTATTGAAAGCTTTTTTACCCTTTTTAGAGTGAACTCATATATATAATTAATTTTATCTATCAGGTCATTAAAATTGATTAATGGTGCTCTTGAAATAAAGTGTAAATTTAAATTAATTTTAACTTAATCTTTCTTGACAATACATATTTGTTGTGATTATTTAAGGTAATTACTGTTGATGAGCATTTTTAAATTTAAAAGAATAACCCATATAGCATAGTATTTAAACGCTCGTTTATCAGATAAGCGCTTGATTATTAAAAAATACGTTTGCTTATGTTTATATCAATCTAAAGTGGAAAGTTTAGTAATAAATAACAATTTACCGGTTAAATCTTATTTAAAAACTGAAAATGAAACGATTTTAAGAGGTTCTTAAGATGAGTGAAAAGAAAAAATTTGTTATTAAGATAAGAAAACATGCACTATCCGATGAAAATATTGATTCGTTAACCAGTGAAAATAAAACTCCAGATGACTTACAAATAGAAAATAAAGAAACAGCCAGGTTGCAAAATAAAAATAAAAAAACAGATAAGTTGAAAAATCAGAGTAGAGAAACTGTTGTGTCGCATGAAAAAGATAAAAAAGAAAAAAAGGTTAAAAATGCTCAAAACAATGAAATTAAGACAAAATCTAGGAAAAAATCAGATACAGATAAAGATGAAGAGGTCTCTGACCTTCAATACGATCTTTTAGAACCTGACTATGCCACAGTTATTGCTGAAAGGTTAAATATAAGACGAGAACAGGTTTCAAATACAATTAAACTTTTAGATGATGAAAATACAGTCCCTTTTATTGCAAGATACAGAAAGGAGATGACCGGTAGCCTTGATGAAGTCCAGATAAGACAGATAGAAAAGATGATAACTTACGATCGTAATCTATATGAGCGAAAAAAAGAAGTCTTATCCTCGATTCTCAGCCAGGGGAAGCTCACTAAAGAACTTGAAATAAAAATACTTGAATCCAACAAGATATCCGAAGTTGAAGAACTTTATCTGCCTTATAAACCTAAAAAGAAAACACGCGCAGCAAAAGCTATAGAAAAAGGTCTTGCGCCATTGGCCGATATTTTAAAAAAATCGAAAAATCCCGAACTTCAGGCTATCAACTTTGTTAATCCTGAAAAAGGTGTCAATAATGAACAGGAAGCTTTATCTGGTGCTATGGACATAATAGCTGAAGAGTTTGCCGAATTTTTCGAGGTAAGAAATTTACTTCGTTCGATGATTATGGAAACTGGCATATTTGAAGTCAAAAAGAAGGATCCTGAAGAAGTAGATGAGTTTGACATGTATAAGTCCTATAGTGAACCTGTAAAAACCATAAAAAACCATAGAATCCTTGCCATAAACCGTGGTGAAAGCAAAGATAAACTTATTGTTAAGATAACAGTGGATGAAGAACTTAGTTTTAATGCTTGCTATAAACTTTTTGTGGAAAAGAACGAATGTATTGAAAATGATTTTTTAAAAGATGCCTGTCTTGATGGATATAAAAGACTTTTATTTAACTCTATTGTTAACGACATCCGTCAGCAGCTTACATCTCAGGCTGAAAAAGAGGCAATTGAGATATTTGCCAAAAATCTTTATAACCTCCTGTTGACACCACCACTAAAAAATAGAAGAGTTTTAGCCATAGATCCTGGTATAAGAACTGGTTCGAAGATAGCCGTTCTTGATGAATTTGGCAATTTTCTTGATGAAACTAAAATCTATCAAGAAGATGAAGAAAACGCTATAGAGACATTGGCAAAACTTGTAAATAAATATAGAGTAGAATTAATCGCCATAGGAAACGGAACAGCTTCTCGAGATGTTGAAAAACTCGTAGCAAAAGCAATATCTGAAAAGGAACTCAAGTGCAAATTTTTGCTTGTTCCAGAAACTGGAGCTTCCGTCTATTCAGCCTCTGATGTAGCGAGAGAAGAATTTCCAGACCTTGATGTTACAGTTAGAGGTGCTATATCTATCGGAAGACGAGTATTGGATCCACTTACAGAATATGTTAAAATAGATCCAAAATCACTTGGAGTTGGCCAATACCAGCATGATGTGAACCAGAAAGAACTTGTTAAAACACTCGATGAGGTCGTTGAAGATGCCGTTAACAAAGTTGGCGTTTTTTTAAACACAGCATCCATTCAGCTTCTCTCACATGTCAGTGGTATAAGTTCTCGTGTGGCTAAAAGTATAGTGGAATATAGAAAAGAACATGGCCCATTTAAAAACAGGTTTGATTTATTAAAAGTTCCAGGTGTTGGTGAAAAGGTTTTCACACAGGCTGCTGGTTTTTTACGTATCCCTGAATCATCAAACAAATTGGATAACAGCTGGATTCACCCTGAATCTTACCCTATTGCCGAAGAACTTCTTAAAATCATCGAGTCCGGTCAACAGTTAACTTCTGATCTTGCTATAAAAATTGCAGAAAAGTATGGCAAAAGTAAAGAAACAGTTGATGATATTCTTGAAGATTTTAAAAAACCAGGTAGAGATCCACGAGAAAATATAGATGAATCCTTTCTCAAGGATGATGTCCTTTCAATAGAAGATTTACAGGTTGGTATGATATTGAAGGGAACTGTTAGAAATGTTACTGATTTTGGAGCCTTTGTGGATATTGGTATTAAAAATGATGGCCTTGTACATATATCTGAGTTATCCGATAAGTTCATCAGTGACCCACATAGTGTGGTTCATGTTGGACAGATAGTTGAAGTTAAGGTTATCGAAATAGATAAAATTCGTGGTAGAGTTTCTCTATCTATGAAAAAACAGAGTGATCAAAAAAACTCTGCTAAAGAAAAGCAAACTTCAACTGATACACATAATAAAACATTGGGGAACAATCAGTATCAAAATTATGGCAACAATAATAAAAATAAACCATCTAATGCTCCAAAGACTTTTGGTGATTTGATGAGATCAAAGTAAATTTTATTATTGGTTCCAATCCAGTATCCCTTTTTTATTTATAATTCAAGAAAAGTTTGAAAGGAACAAAAAATGAAAAGTCGTGTTAAAAATGTTCCGATACATTTTGTTTTAAGTGGTGGCGCTGCTAAAGGATTCTATCATATTGGCATGCTAAAAGCATTTGAACAGCTGGATATAAAACCAGCTTCTATAACAGGTACTTCAGCTGGAGCGTTGTTTGGAAGCTTGTGGGCATTGTATGGAACATATGATCATGTCAAAGAAAAGATCGATTCATTTATGGAAAGCGATATTTATAAAGAATTTTCCGAACAATATTTTACACTTGATATATTAAATGGTCCTGCTGATACTGGAGATAATTTAAACCGTTTAGATAAAAATTTTTCTAGCAGTCACAGGTTGAAAAACTCAAATTCGGCTAATATCCTTTCTAAAAGAGAAAAAATTTCCAGAAAATTTGACAAGTTTAAAAATAGCCTGTCTTTAAAACTTGGTAACACTTTGAAGGGCACAAAAGCGATATTTAACCTATTTGAAGAGGATGCTCTTGTTGAGTTTGAAGATATAACAAATGTTTTTAAAGGTATCTATGGTAATGCAACATTTTCTGATTGCAGAATCCCATTTGTTGCTATTTCAACAAATTTAAAAAGCAAAAGTGTTTTTATATTTCAAGAAGGAGATATAGCAACAGCTATTCAGGCGAGCACAGCTGTACCTTTTGTTCTCCCAGCTGTGAAAAAAGATGGAATGATACTATATGATGGAGGTATTATATCAAATTTACCATCAAATGAATCAAAAGAGTTATTTCCTTCTGGCTTAAGGGTAGGTCTGGAAGTTTCCTCGCCAGCAGATGATAATTTTGACGAAAATGCAAATCTTTTTAAAATATTCCAACAGATAATAAATACAGCCATATATGCTAAACAAACGGTTGATAGAAAAAATTGTGACCTCTTCTTCAACCCCACCAAAGAAGAGATCCCGATGTTCGCCTTCCATCTTAAAGATAGTCTTATACAGCAGGGTTATCAATATATAATCGAACAAAAGGAATCAATAACATCAAGATTAGAATCTCTTGTAAAGAATGCCACCCCAAGGCTTGGTATTTTTAGATTTTAACCAGGAATCAAATCCTTTCCTGATTTTATGATTTCACGCATTAGCATTTAGACTTCTATAGACAAGCCTTCATATGCAAGTTGAATATTAAAACCTGTCTTTTTTTTATTCATCTCTTTTTGAATGGCATCAAGGAAATCGTCTGTATGAGTTGTGTTAAAATGAGTGCATAGAAGCATTTTTTTTATACCAGCTTGTGTAGCATTTTCTACAGCCATATCATAAGTTGAGTGCCCAAATCCCTGAACTATACGTTCCTGAGATTGGTACTCTTCGTTAGTATATTGTGTGTCATGTATCATAATATCACAATCTTTTGAAAAATTTATAACTGCCTTATCACCACCAATTTTCGATTCAATATCCCATATACAAGCAAGTGATCCCTTTGTATCACAATCGATGATTTTATAATAAATAGCTCCCTGCTGTGGATGTGAAGGAGCAAAAGATTGCATCGCCATTATCTTAAAAACATCATGATCTTCATACTTAACAAAAAAAGTTGAATTATCCTTTATTATATGATGGATCCTTTCACTTTTTAAATCTTTATATTCTATTGGAAAATTAGGTGGAAGCATATTTCTTTCAAGTATTTTTCCGACATGCATCTTCAAAGCCTGCATTCCGTAAAGATTTAAGATGGTATCTGGTCTATAGTTAGGTGCAAAAAAAGGAAATTCCATCGTATGATCTGGATGAAGATGTGTAAAAAGCATGGTCAAAGGCTGCACCTCGTTTTTCCAGTTTTTCATTATATCTACACCAAGATTTACTATCCCTGATCCTGAATCAAGGATTATCCTTATGGTTTTTCCTTCTATATTTTTTGTGACAGTCACACAGGTGGTATTACCGCCATATCTAACAGTATATGGACCTGGAACTGGATGACTTCCTCTTACTCCATAAAATGTTACTTTCATATTTTTTCCTTAATTAATTTACTAATATTGACCAATCTTAATAGAAAATGTCTAAAAACTTTCTAAAAATTTAATTAAATTAAATTTATCCGTTGCATTTTAATTATAATACTAAATTTTTAATTATAAATCTTATCCGTATGAATTTCGTATTTTTTCAAGCAAAAATTTATTTTTTTTGCTTAATTTTCTTGAAAGTTATACAATATATTCTATATTTAAAATACAGGATTGAAGGAGGTATATGATGCGAAAGATTTATGCTATTGTTTTTATTTCTATTATTATGCTTTTTTTTGCTAGCTGTGCAACGGTTAGTGTCAGCCAGAGCAGTGGTCCTTTTCAACTGGTCGTTTTGCATACAAATGATCACCATGGCCACCCTCTTGCTTTTGAGTATTCTCCAGGAAAAAATGTTGCTGGACTCCCGGCTAGAGCTACTTATGTTAATGAAATTAAAGCTCACTATGACAATGTTCTTGTCCTTGATGCTGGTGATATTAACACAGGGGAACCAGAGTCATTTTTCTTCAACGCTGAAACAGATATAGTAGGCTACAACTATATAGGTTATGACGCCATGGCTCTTGGTAACCATGAGTTTGATAACCCTCTTACTGTTTTACAAAAACAGATGAAAGATGCAACTTTTCCTTTTCTTTGTGCAAATATTAAAAATAAAGATGGTTCTTATCTTGCTAAACCCTATATAATCAAAGAGATTAATGGTGTTAAGGTTGCCATTTTTGGTTTAACTACCAGTGAAACTAAAATTGTTGGAAATCCTAAGATAGTTGGTGATCTTATAATAGAAGATGAAGTTGAAGTTGCAAAAAAGCTTGTTCCAGAACTTAGAAAGAAAGCAGATATCGTTATCTGCCTTGGTCACCTCGGCATTTACGACACTTATGGTTCACAAATACTTGCTCAAAAGGTATCTGGTATAGATCTCATCATCGATGGACATTCTCACACTTACCTTGAAAAACCTATTGTTGTAAACAATACTCCTATTGTTTCAGCTTATCAATGGGGTATTTATATGGGAAAAGCTATTTTAACTATCGATAAAAAGAAGATTGTTAACTTTGAGTGGAGTGCTGATCCTATAAATGTGCAGAAAAAGAATGCTGATGGTTCCTTATCTTATGTCACAAAACAGATCCCAGAAGATATGGCTTTAAAAACTTTACTTATGCCTTACAAAGCTAAGGTTGAAGAAGTTTTAGCCGAAGAGATCGGTGAAGCTACAGATACTTTTTCAAATGCAGATTCTCGAAAAAGGGAAACAGAGATAGGAGATCTTGTTGCTGATGCTATGTTATCTTATGTCAAAGATCTCGGTGTTAGTTTTGCTATAAACAACGGTGGTGGCATAAGAGCAGATCTTCCTAAAGGTAAGATTACAAAGAAATCTATATATACCATTCTACCCTTTTCCAATACTCTTGTTGTTTTAACTCTTAAAGGTTCAGATTTGATTGAACTTTTTAATTTTATAGCAACCATCCCTCAGGGAAAAGGTGCTTTCCCTCAGGTATCTGATGGTGTTTCTTTCACAATAAACTATGAAAAGGGGACATGTGAAAATATCCTTGTTGGTGGTAAACCTATAGATCCAGATGCTACATATAAAGTTGCTACAAACTCATATATGGCTACTGGTGGTGATGGCTATGTTGCCTTCACTAAAGCCATCAATTCCTATGATACATCTATGTTCCAGAGAGATATAATGATTGAGTATATTAAAACTGTTAAAACAGTAACCCCTATTCTTAAAAACAGAATAAAGATAATTGGTACAAAAACTGCCATGTTCTTTATGAATCTTTTAGGAATTGCTGCTTAAAAAGTTCGCTTTCAACTTTTCTTAAAATTTTAGAGTTTAAAAGTCCAGGGAGGCTTTTATGAAGAGATATAAGATAGTTTTTTCCATCCTTATAATACTTTTATTTTTTGCAGCTTTAAGTTTTATGTCTGATTCAAAGACAAATTACACAGAAAAGCCTTTTCAACTTGTATTTATAGAGACTTCTGATATACACGGTTCTATTTTCCCTTATGATTTTATCAATGACAAACCGGTATCAACATCTTTAGCTCAGGTAAGCACGCTTGTAAAACAGGAAAGAGCTTACTTTAAAGATAATGTGGTTCTTATTGACGATGGAGATCTTCTTCAGGGACAACCAGTTGTTTACTATTACAACTTTGAAAATACAACAGAAGTGAATATAGTTGCTCAAACCATGAACTATATGAAGTACGATTGCTCTGTTGTTGGTAACCACGATATAGAAGCCGGTCATCCTGTTTATGACAAGCTTGTTAAAGATCTCAATTTCCCCATGCTTGGTGCAAATGCTGTTAAACCAGATGGGACTCCATACTTTAAACCTTACACAATAATCAATAAAGGTCCTGTTAAGATTGCAATTCTTGGTCTTGTAACTCCAAAGATCCCATCCTGGCTCCCCAAACAATTCTGGGAAGGTATGGTTTTTGAAGACATGGTAACAAGTGCTCAAAAATGGGTAAATATTATTAAAGAAAAAGAAAAACCAGATTTAATCGTTGGTGCATTTCATGCTGGAGTTGACTATACTTATGGTGGAGAAACTGCCTCTGCTATAAATAATGAAAATGCTTCTCAACTAGTGGCTGAAAGAGTCAGTGGTTTTGACATGATCTTTGTTGGCCATGATCACGCTGGTTGGGCTGGGAATGGGCTTGGTAATAAACCTGTTAAAAACCCTGAAGGAAAAGTTGTCCCCATATTTGGCGCTTTAAACGCTGCTCGAAAGATCCCTGTTGTTCTTACAGAGATGAAGTGGGATAAGGCTAAAAATAGCTGGACTAAATCAATCTATGGTGATCTTATAGATATTTCGCAAGTTCCAGTGGATCAGGACTTTATGAAACACTTTGAAGATGCCTTCAATAAAGTTAAATCATATGTTTCAAGACCTGTTGGAAAGATGACTGAAAAAATTTCATCTAAAGATTCCATGTTTGGTCCTTCTGCTTTTGTTGATCTTATACACCAGATCCAGCTTGAACTCACAAGCAAACCAGAATATGGTCTTAATGCTGCCCAGATCTCCTTTGCTGCCCCTTTAACTTTTAATGCGACTATCCCTACTTCCCCGGATAATACCCTTTTTGTTAGAGATATGTTCAATCTTTACCAGTATGAAAATTTCCTCTACACCATGAATCTAACAGGTAAACAGATAAAAGATTTTCTCGAGTATTCATACGCCGGTTGGTTTAATACGATGAAAGGACCTGACGATCATCTTATATATTTTAAGACCGATGAAAAGGGAAATATCATTTATGATGCTCGAACCAACTCAGCTCAAACATATACCCGCTCTTACAACTACGATAGCGCAGCTGGTATAAACTATATTGTTGATGTTTCCAAACCAGCTGGACAGAGGATTACGATAACATCACTTTCCAGTGGAAAACCATTTGATCTTAGTGCAACTTACTCGGTAGCTATTAACTCATATAGAGCTCAGGGTGGTGGTGGACATCTTACAAATGGAGCAGGCATCTCCCAGGCGGATTTGATTTCTTACAAATATGTTACATCATCTACCATAAAGGATTTAAGATACTACCTTATGAAGTGGTTTGAAAACTACAAGGGTGTTGTAAAACCTTTCGTTTTCAACAACTGGTCTGTAATACCAGCAGATTGGGTTGCTGCTGCGAAACAAAGAGATATGCTTATACTTTATCCACCTTCCAAGTAAATTTAGCAGTACAAAATGAATTCAACAGTACAGATAGTTTATTAAAAGATGGATTTCAATCACTTTAATGTGAGTTCCTAACATTCCAATAAAAGATGGGCTGCAAAACCTGCAGTCCATTTTTTTTATATTCCAGAGGTTTGTTCAAAATAAAAGTTTATGGCTTAATGTGAGAAAATTACGAATTTAAAAGCTGGTCTTAAAATAAAAGTAAAGTAAAAAACTTGAATGAATGTCATATAAAGTAGTTTGCTTAAATATAAAAGATAGCGTAAAAAAAGAGCCAATATTTTTTTGCTTTTTTCCCTTTATTTTATTAACTTTTTCAAGTGCGAAACTTAAGTAAATATTAATCTAAATAACGACTTAACACGAATCTTGATTTTTATGATAAACTGGATAAAGTGGATAAATTTTATGATCTTTTTATAGTTAATTCTGAAGATACCTGATATGAATTTATAGATAAATTAAATCAAATTTATTCCCGGGAATTTTAATTCTTGATTGTTATATATACCCTAATTTTTTTGCTTTAAAGGTAAGTTCATCTCTAAACGCAGGATTTGCTACTGATATGAGCTCTAAGGTTCTTTCCCTAACAGTTGCTCCTCTTAAACTGGCGATGCCAAACTCTGTAACGACATAATCGACAGTTGATCTATGCAATGTAACAGCCGTTCCTTCAGGTAAAGTAGGAACTATTGTACTTACTGTATCATTCTTTGCCGATGAATAACAGGCTATTATTGATTTACCAAGTCCATCAAGGCTTTCAACAGCACCTGTTGCTGTGTCAGATTGACCACCAGTTCCAGAATATTGGTTGGTCCCTATAGACTCACTTGCTACCTGACCTGTAAAATCTACCATAAAACAGGTATTTATTGAAACCATTTTTGAGTTTTGTGCAACGACAGATGGGTTTGTAACCCAGCTTCCTCTCTGGAATTCAACAGCTACATTATCGTCAAGCCAGTCATACAATCTTCTACTTCCCATT
>JAAYUW010000191.1 GCA_012517545.1 Exilispira sp. | reverse complement strand
CATTGTCAACAACCAAAAAATTTGATAAGATAAAATTAAGAAATTCAAGCGGCGCGCCAACTTCGTTGGCACGAAATTCGGCGGCGGCGGAAAGCGAGGACGGGCAAAACTTCCTTCCCCCCAACCCCCTTCCTTTTTGCCCGCTCGAGCGTTCAGTTTGGCGCGCGAAGCGCGCCGTCAGTTCCGTTCAAAAAAGGTTCGGATTTCGTCAAATAAACGCACAATTAATTATCGCATCACTTTCATTTATGAGGATTCAAGCTGGTAGTTTGAAAGTAACAACTCTTCTTTTAGTCTTCTTGTATACTTAAAAAGGTTCTATAAAATCAAGACATAATAATTTTTCCTCTAGTTTTTAAATTTTAACTTCAACTTTCTTTTATTACAAAATTTTAGTATATTTAGAGATTTATTACGAATTTTTTGCTTGTTTAGCTTTGTTTAAAGCGTCATTACGACCATATCTCCTTTTGAAGGCTTCTGTCATAGGGATTCCATTTTTTTCCATATAGACCGCTACGTCAATTTCAGGATCTGGTTCTCCTGTTAAAGGTTTCCCTTGAATATTTTGCAAGCTGTGGAGCCATTCCTCCATATAAACCAAGGAAATATCATGCTGTAACTGTTGAGGTAGAGCTTGGTTTTGTTTTTGAACAACACCGTCTGGCCCAGTTATATAATAATCAATACGTGATAATTCGATACCATTTTCTGTGTTTCGTGAATTTTTAGCAACACTATCGACGAGTGAATCATATTCATCTGGTTTTGGTAATTCATGTATTATTATGCTTCTTGCTGGTGAGATATATTTGCCAACTTTTTTGAGTTTCCCTGCATTTCTAAAATATTCCATTGCCTCAGTATACTTGCCTTCTTTTATTAATTGACCACCATGAAAAATATTCTGTTTAAAATTTGCGATTATTTCAGGACTAAGTTCCGGAGAAGATTCCACACTTTTTTGCATGCTTTCAAGTTGTTGTCTAATTTGTTGTAATTCTCGTTGAGATGTTAACTCTTGCTCTTTTTGTTTAGTGTTTTCAAGAGCTTGTTTTTCGTTATTGATTTCTTCAATTCTTCTTTCGATTTGTGCTAATTGTCCTTTCTTCTTGTCAATCTCAGTATAACCATCTAAATTTGCTTTAGTTTTACTAATAATGTCGTTTAAAGATTCACCAGCTTGTATTCTATTTTTAATTGAAGCTTCTATGTCTAAGTCTATAAGTTGAGTATTTTGAGGCTGTTTCATTGCTTCTGCCGCAAGTAGAGTCTTTAACGTTCTTTCTCGTTGATCTATAGCTTGTTGTGCTTGAGCTTTGATTCCCAAAAGACTTTCTCCCGCCTGTCTTCTCCTATTTACCTCTACTAAGGCCGGATCGTTCAATTTAAGAGCGTAATGTTTCTCAAATCCATTGACAATTCTTAAAATATCTTGGTCTGTAATAGGTGAACCAACTTCGCTTCTTAATAAAGAAGCCTCTGCTTCTCTGTAAGGAAGTTCTCTATCTAAAGAGACTCCATGAAAACTTTTCACATTAGCTGCTAATTTACTTATAATGTCATCTATTGTTTCACCGGCTTGCTGTCTTTTTGTAATATGCTGATATTCGGGGGAGTCTATTTTCATAGAATGACCAGCTTTTACAGCTTGTGCTATTTTTAAAACGACTTTACTTCTATCAAGATTACTTTGAGCGGAAACAAATCCCATTTGTAATCTAGCTATTTCAATTAAATCTGGAGCTTTTACTTGGGATTGTGTTGTTTTAACTTCTGGTCTTGGTGGTGGGGGAATTTCAGAGTGGGAAATTGGTTGTTGTGTTGACAATACCATTCTTTTATCATTTTAATGAGTTATTAAACAATTATCAACAATAAATATTATATTTTCAAATTTTATTTAGATAAAACACTATATATTTTTATAGTTCTCAATTTTATATTTTAAGTTATTTATCAAGATTTGACGTATATAATATTATTTAGTTGAATTAAAATAAAATTTACGAACTTTATCCATTAAGGAGCACAAAATTGACAAAATGGCTAAAAATGATAAAATATACTTGTAATTTTTGTAAAAGCGTTTGATGGAGTTAACACTCCGGAGCTGCAGAAAGAAAGAACTTTTTAAGTTCTAATAGAATCTTGCCGGGAGTTCCCGTAACAGAACTAAAGTGTGTCGAGCTATTCGGAGCACTTGAATGAGCCTAGTCAGGTAACTGAATAGGGAAACAAGGTGGTACCGCGAGAAACCTCGCCCTTGTCCAACTAAACAAATTAGTTGATGAGGGCGAGTTTTTTTTATGGAAAAATATGATATCTAAAAGGATCACAGAACTTAAGCCATCACCGACGTTAGTTCTTGATAGCAGAGTAAAACAACTTATGTTTTCTGGTATACCTGTGCTTAGTCTTACTTTGGGAGAGCCGGACTTTGTTACGCCAAAACACATTGCTAAAGCAGGTATTGAAGCTATTAAACGAGGGTTTACTCATTACACTCAAAGTGCTGGAATACCAGAACTTCGTCAGGCAATTTGCCATAAATTAATAAAAGAAAATAAAATTCATTATAAACCAACTGAAGTGATAGTCGGCGTTGGTACAAAACAACTTTTAGCTAGTGCATTTCAGGTATTGTGCGAAAAAGAGATAGAAGTGATTGTTCCTATTCCTACCTGGAGTACTTATATAGAACAGATTAAATTATCAGGCGCGAAACCAGTATTGATCCCACTTAAAACTCCTTTTAAAGTTACTGCTGAAGCGATAGAAAAATACATTAGTAAAAAAACCAAAGTTTTATTATTAAACAGTCCGGCAAATCCGACAGGGATTCTTATTGAAAAAAAAGAATTAAGAAAGATTGCCAACCTGGCAATAAGTAAACATATATATGTAATCTCGGATGAAATTTACGAAAAGATTTTGTATCAAAAAAAACACTACTCAATTGCCAGTTTCGGAAAAAAAATTAAAGACTTGACCGTAACAATAAACGGGTTCTCAAAGTCTTATGCTATGACAGGATGGAGAGTCGGTTATGCCGCTGGGCCAGAAAAAATTATTCAAGCCATGACATCTTTAGCTAGCCAGACGACCTCTGGCACATGCTCAATCAGTCAAAAGGCGGCTTTAGCGGCTTTAACCGGAAACCAATCACCTGTTCTAAAAATGGTCAGTAAATTTAAGGAAAGAAGAGACCTTATGATTCAAGGTTTTTCTCAAATAAAAGAAATTTCTTTTACAAAACCCGAAGGAGCTTTCTATTTGTTTATAAACATTAAGAAGTTAATCTCAGGTAAATATAAAACTGCGACTCAGTGGAGTAAGGCCTTGCTTGAAAAAACTCAAGTAGCGGTTGTTCCTGGCGAAGCGTTTTATGCACCAGGATACATCCGAATAAGTTTTACCTCTCCTATCAAAGATTTAAAAGAAGCAATTAAAAGAATTACAAAATTTATTAAAGAGGAAAAAATATGAAATTAGTTAGAAAAATACCGACAGTAATGTTTTCTCAACACCCAGATCATGCTACTATTCCTTTTTGGCATAATCATCAGTATGTTAAGACTCATCATGAAGTTATCGAATGTTATCTGATGTTCAAAAAACTTAAGGCAGAAGAAATTATGTGGGATTGGGAAGGAAAGCTCGTAGACGAGACGATTGTAGAAAAGTTATTAGGGAAATATTCGAATTATTTTCAAAAGTTTGTTTTGGGCGAAGATATTTTTTTGACTTTTAGAATTCCAAATCCCAGGATTGAATCAGGATATAGACTTAGCCGTGCTTTAATGGTAATAATATCTAGTTATTACTTATCGCATAGTCTTGGTTTTACTAATCCGCCTCTATTTGAAGTAATTCTCCCTATGACAGAGACGGCTGAGGAAATGATTAGTCTTAAAAAAGGTTTTGAGCGGATTTCTCAGGCGACTTTTAATTCGTTTGGATCAGGTAGTTTCTTAAAAGAAGAAATAGAAATAATACCTTTGTTTGAAGATGTAAAAACGATTTTAAAATCAAAAAAAATTCTTGAAGATTATATTCTTCTTTGCAAAAAATATTTTGGTAAAAAACCTTCTTATATCAGGCCTTTTTGTGCACGTTCTGATCCAGCTTTAAACTCAGGGATAGTTCCAACTACTTTGAGTATTAAATGGGCTTTATCCGAATTCAAAAAATTTTCTGAAAAGACCGGAATTCCGATTTATCCTATAATCGGACCGGGTGCTTTACCTTTTCGTGGAGGTTTATCACCTGAATTATGGAAAGAGTTTGTAGATGAATTTTCCGGAATAAGAACAGTCTTGATTCAATCTTCTTTTCGCTACGATTATCCTTTGGATAAAGTAAAAATCGCCTTAAAAAAACTTAAAAAATATATCCCAAAATCAGAAACAAAGCTTATAGCAAAAAAAACTTTAAAAGAGATTCAAACAATTATTCCTTGGTTTGAAAAACCATATAAGCAGATGGTGGAAAAAATGGTTCCGATTATAAATAAAATTTCAACTTCTATTCCAAAAAGAAGAGAAAGGGTTCAACATATCGGGTTATTTGGTTATTCGCGTCGGGTGGGTAAAAATAAATTACCCCGGGCGATTGGGTTTACCGCCAGTTGTTATTCTTTAGGAATTCCGCCAGAATTTTTTGGCCTAAGCCAAGGATTAAAAAAAATTAGAAAACAAAAAAAACTTTTTTTATTAGAGTCCCATTATAAACTATTTAAACCAAGTCTCATACGGGCTGGCAGATATTTAAGAAAAGAAAGTTTTAAAGACTTGAGGTTAGAGTTTATGGAAAAAGAGATAGATTATATTGAAAAGTTTTTAGGCGAAAAACTTGGTCCAAAAACAACTGAAGAAAAAAAACATGCCAAAGTTGTCGGTCAAGTTATAGCCAGGCTTAAATCGGGAAAAACCTTGCAAAAAAAGATTGAACAAGCAGCTCTTTTACGTCACAGCCTTGGATAATAATCAATTGCCGCAACCGCTGTTGGCATTGGTCGTTTCGGTTGTTGAAGGATCATCGCTTTTTGAAAATGAAACGGCCACTTCGCTACTGGAGAGATCTTGACTGCAAAAAGCCGGTTTGTTTTTGCTACCGCAACAGACAATGTTTTTTATAGAGTTTGGGATTCGTCCGCCAAAATCAAACTCAGAAACCGT
>JAAYUW010000190.1 GCA_012517545.1 Exilispira sp. | reverse complement strand
TTGCGACTGGTTGGAGTTTTCATCTATTTATTCCTATTTTTCTTTTTGAAGTTAAGCTATCACCTCTTTCAAAGCATAACTGCTTACCGATCTTTTCAAGTTTCACTTTAAGGTCACTCAGATACTTAAAGCCATCTTCATATATACAAATTTTACCCGGATATAAAAGGTATTCTTTTTTCATTTCAGCAGGAGAGATGTTGATCATCAATACATTGGCTCCAGAAGATAAAGCCTTTTCCCAACCAAGTTTGTCAAGAGTTCCAGTGGCAGTGGTAGCAGGTATGTTAGATTCAGGGAGTAATATTCTAAGTAGTGAAGTTATCTTTAAAACTTGCTCAATATCAACTGATGGAAATTTAGCCAGAGGAGTCTCTGGATGTGCAAGAAATGGACCAATCCCTACCATGTCAAGACGAAGCATTTTGCATAATAAAAGATTGTTGATGGTAATTTCTTCTGTTTCTCCAGGAAGACCTATTAAGAAACCAGAACCCACTTCATATCCTATATCAGAAAGATCTTGAAGTGCTTGAATTCGTCTGCTAAAGGATTTTCCAGGACATAAGTCTTCATATAGATCGCCAGAAGAAGTTTCAAACCTCAAAAGATATCTATTTGCACCAAGATTAAACCAGTCCTGATAGGTTTTTCTTTCATATACTCCGCATGATAATGTTATAGCTACTTCATCCGAATATCTTCTTCTTATTTCAATGAGCAATTTATCTACTTTTTCAATAAATTTTAAGGAAATTGTCTTAAGATTGGCAGGCGTGTTGGAAGATTTTTTCTTTATATTGTAATCAGAGTTTAAATAACTTCTTTCGCCAGATTGGAGAACGAAAGTTCTTATACCGTTTCTGTATCCATCTTCTATTATTGATAAAATCTTTTCATTCGATAACTCATATCGGTTGAAAGACCGATTTGATAACCTTATACCACAATATTTACAGTCATTAAAGCAGATATTTGAAAATTCTATCAATCCCCTTATATATATTTTGTTTTGAAAGTATTTTTTTGTTATAGAGTTTGAAATATCAATAAGTCTACCTGTTGGAAAGTTTCTATAGATATTTTGTATTTTATCAAATTCGTTAATATTTTCAGATATATACATCCCGTTCTCCGCTTTTAACAGATTCAAGGTTTTTTATAATCAATTTTTGAAGCTCCGGATCTTCTATTTCGTTGACTAAATTATCGATAAGTAAAAAGCCTTTTGTTTTGAGTTCATTATCAGCAAAATCCAGCAAATACTCCATAAAGGATGTTAAACCATTTGGCATACAATATTTTTGTATTAGTCCAGGTTTGGCAAGATCCATAAAATCCTGCCCAACTCTTCCTTTTCTATAACATCCAGTGCAGAAAGAAGGGATATATCCATCGTCAACCAATGAACTTATAACTTGATGCAATGTTCTATGGTCTCCCAGTGAAAACTGGCTGGAATTTTCCTCCTCCTCCTTATCATCTGTGGCATAAGCTCCTGGGTTTGTTCTTGAACCAGCGGAAATCTGACTCACCCCATATT
>JAAYUW010000189.1 GCA_012517545.1 Exilispira sp. | reverse complement strand
TTTTTAAGGTTGCTTACTGCACAAATTTATCGTGACAATAGAAAAATTGAACCAGATATAGCCATTCTTGATAATGGGAATATAAAGATTATTAATTAAAAATGCTATTATCTAGCTTAGTACATTGATAGACTGAAAAAACCTCAAGTTAATTTAAAATTTTTACACATGAAAGATATTTATCAAGCGGGATCATTGGAATAATTAAGGTTTTTTTTATCTATGAGAATTTAAAAAAAGTGATAAAATATGTATAAAAATTTTGGAAATAGGAAGGTTCTATGGACAAAGTGGACATCTTAAAAAATAATAATTTTGATATTAATGAAATCGTGAAAACGATTTTTTATTTTTTACCTGTTGGAATAGTTTTACTTAACGATAAAGATGAATGCTACTTTGTAAATAAATCTATTTTAAATATTTTAAAGATTGAAAATGTTGACGAAAAAGAATTTTTTTATGATAAAGATAATCAAAATTTATTGAATAGAAAAATTTCAAATTTTATTGGAGGAGAATATTACAATAAACAGTTCTCTGAAAATTCTGAAGATTGTCAGGATTTGAATAATTCCTGTTGTGAAGATTCCAAGATAATAAAGAATATAGAAATCGAAGGAAAAAGATACTGGTTCGAAATAATAATCTATAACTTCCTCAATAAAGAAAATAATAATAAGCTTATTGTAATTTCCGATATTTCTGAATTTAAGAATAATGAGCTTAGATATCGTAAGATGAGTCACTATGATTTTCTTACTGGTCTTTATAATAGAAATTACTTTGAAGAACACATGAAATTTATTGCAGAACATTGCTCAAGGAGTAAAAAGCCTTTAAGTTTAATAATGATTGATATAGACAATTTCAAACTCATCAACGATAAATGTGGGCATATAGCGGGTGATATATACATAAAATCGGTTTCAAATGCTATAAAAAAGACAATTTTGCGAAAAACCGATTTTGCTTCAAGGTTTGGAGGCGATGAGTTTATAGTTGCATTACCATACTCAGACAGAAAAGGTGCCATGATTGTTGCTAAACGAATAGCAGAAAACATCCGAAATCTTAGTTCAAAGGAACTTATCAATAAGTATAATATAGATATCACAACCAGTATGGGTATATATACTGCAAAGACAAAGAAAAAAGAGCAAATGATAGATTTGACAGAAGCTATAAAAAGAGCTGACTATGCTTTATATCAGGTTAAAAAGAGAGGTAAAAATAGCATAGGGGTATTTGATATTAAGATGAAACAAATTTTCAGAAATGATGCTGCTTTTAATAGTTAATTTCGATGAAGAGATATAAATTTATCTTATTTTTAAATTTCAGTTCTTACAGTAATTATTTTATTTTAAAAAATTTTAAGATGTTTATAATAGTTTTCGATAATCAAAATAATAGATGCAACGCTTAATATGCCACTTGCATTCATAAAGCTGATATATTGTTATTTAAAATAGGAAGTGTTAACAAAATATATATACACATTAATCCTATAAGTTTGATTTTCATATAAAAAATAAGAAAAGGAGTGAAAATGAAAGAAACAAACCAAGGTTTTATTTTCATAACCAAAAAAAATTATGCTGTTTTGATTTTAAGTTTAGCAATTCTTTTTGCTTTTATTGCTTTTTCATCAGTGCTAGTTTTGGCTCAAGGGACAACAGAAGGTGATACTCAGGTAATAAACACAAATACAGAACCTGCACAATCAAATATTGGTATAGAAATGTACTATGGAGTCCTTATTAATCAAACGACTTTTGAAGAATATAATAATGTTTTTGATTACCAGGTGAATTCAGCTTTACAGGCAACAACAGGTTATTTCATTTTTTCTCCATGGTTTGCTTTCTCAGCAGGGAACTTTTACAACAAGATCAGGATAAATTACTGGGAAGTGTATGATGTACCACCCTGGCTTAGTTATAGTGAATTTTTTAGTATTAGTCATGATTTGCTTGTTAATCTTGAAAGAATATCTTTTGGAACTCATACAGTATTATACTTTTCTAATACAGTAGGAAGTATCTCAGATAACACTCTTACACTTGGAAATGCAAATTTTGTTCTTGAAGATTTCTTCTTTGAAGCAAAAAACCTTTTTAATATTATTACCATAAAAACAGGATATGCAGGGAATTACTTTTATGGGGATCTTTTTCGAGCTGCTGGACCTCAATCCAGGATGCTTTCTTATTTTATTTCATTTGACTCTTTTGATCAATATCTTCTTTTCCCTTCATTAAAATACTCAACTACAGGGTATTTTAGCGGTTGGACCTTTACAAATGCAACTGCAAGAAACTATATAGGTGTGCTAACGAGTTTTGCACTTAAGTTTATAAATTTTGATCTGGATTTTCAGGTTCCATATTCACAAAATGCTGTAAATAGCGTTATAACAGTTCGTGATTATTTTAAAGATGGGTTAATGAGATTTCATGTTGATGCGAACTTTTCTAATATCGGTTCTTTTAACCTATATTTTCAGCCATTCATAGCTTATGACACCTATTATACTACTGGTGCAATTGTACTTACATATCACTACGAACCTTGTAGCGCGTTAAGTTCATATTTTCTTGCCTTCGATTTTACACCAAATTTTACCTTCTTAAAAGATCTTGATATGGTTATATCTTTTGATGCAAATTTTGCCAAATTACAGGATGAAAGAACTTCTTCAAGAACAGGTTCTGGTACTATAGCAGATCCTTACAAATATACTTATGTTGCTGCAAATGAATATGATATCGGCATCGATGCAAAATATAATCTTAACTCTCTTGTCAATGGTCTTTCTCTGGATTTTGTAGCTTTATTTTATATTAGTTCTTATACAAATTACGCTGTTACAAATCCAGCCGGGGATAGCTGGGCGACTTATCTTTCGACTTTAACAGGTGATCCTGCAAACTATGTCATGGGAAATTACACTGAGCTAAATTATATGATAAATACCTTTGGTCAGGTTCCTAAAATGCTACTTTTCCTTGGAGCTTCTTATAATATAAAAAAATTGATTCTTTCATTAGGCTTTCAATACATTAATCTTTATGATATTGTTGATGCAAATACATATCTTTCAAATTTTAACAACAGTAATACAGCATTTCCTGGAAGAACAGCACCCCTTGTTCCATATGGTTTTTTTGATAGATTTTCTATAATGCTAAAAGCTTTCTATGATATTGTTGATGGGATTAAGATAGGAACTATTTTTAGCTGTTATTTTTACCCTGGATTCCCCTCTGCTACTGAACTTGGGTATGCATCTTTTACAGAGACTAATGGAACAGTTGTTAGTGCGGAAGATCAATATAAACTCGATTTGACTCTTCCACCTTTTCAGTGGGAAATTTTTATTACTATAAACTTTTAAAACACTAATAAATTTCTAAGGATAAAATTTTACGGAAATTATTGTTAAAGATGGACATCCTTCATTAATAAATGCTAATATAAGATTGTTTAAAAAAAAGAGCAGGTGTTATGCCTGCTCTTTTTAATTTCAGGATAGAAAATTGTATGAATTTTTCACTCTTCCCGGTTTAACACTGTCGAAAGTCAAAAGTTGAAAGTAGAGGAAAATTATTAAATATTTTATTTAACTTTATTCAATATTTACCTAAAGTTTTTGTTGTTTAGCTTATAAAAAAAGATGAAGGATCAAATTTTCTCTTTTTATGCATGCTTTCTTGCAAAAATGTATTTTTTCTTTTCTAATATTTCTTTAAAGACATTTTGCCAGAAAAGTTTATTTCTAAACATTGAGATTCTTTTTTAAAAGCTCAACCAATCTTGCAAACTCGTCGCAAGCTGCCTGGACAACCTCTGGGTTGGACATATCGACACCAGCTAGCTTTAATGACTCCAGAGGAAAGCGACTGCCACCAGAACTCAAAAATTTGAAATAATTTTCCCTGGCTCCTGGTTCATCTGATAAAACTTTTCTTGATAAAGCTAGGGAGGCTGAAATACCAGTAGAATACTTGTAGACGTAGAAAGCATTGTAAAAATGTGGAATTCTAAGGCATTCGAGATCGCTATTTTCTTCAAAATCCAGAATATGGCCAAAATACTTGACGAGTAACCCTTTATAAATGGATCGTATGGAATCAACAGTTAAAGGTTCACCTTTTTCCAGCATGTCATGAGCCTTATATTCAAATTCTGCAAACATTGTTTGCCTAAAAAGAGTACCAATTATTTCGTCTATTTGAGTACTGATAAGATAGTTTTGCATCTTTTTATCTTTAGTATTATCTAAAAGATAGTTGAAAAGAAGATTTTCGTTGAATGTACTTGCTACTTCAGCTTCAAAAATAGTATAATCATATTGCATATAAGGGTTATTTCTGACTGAATAATAGGAATGCATGGAATGACCGCCTTCATGGATCATCGTAAAAATATCGCTAATGTTGTCTTCTTTGTAGTTCATATGTATATAAGGATCACTTGTATAGCAACCTGAGGAAAAAGCGCCTGATCTTTTACCCTTGTTTTCATATCTGTCAGCCCAACCATTTAAGAGTCCGTTTTTTAAGGTGGATGCATACTCTTCACCAAGGGGAGCAAGAGCCTTATAAACTATATCCACAGCTTCTTCCCAGGTATGCCTTGATTCCACATCTTCAACAAGTGGGACATATACATCATAATGTTTTAGTTCATCAACTTTTAATATCCTTTTTCTAAGCTCATAATACTTGTGGAGAACTGGAAGATTTTTAGAAATTGTATTAACAAGATTATCGTACACGGATACAGGCATATTATCTTCAAAAAGAGCAGTTTCTCTGCATGAAGAAAACTTTCTTGCCTGTGCAATATAAAAATCTTTTTTACAGGAACCAGCATAAAGAGAAGCTATAGTGTTCCTATATTCATCAAACTTTGCATAAAACTGCTTGTAAGCTTTTTTACGGATATCTCTATTTTTGCTTCTCATAAAAGTGGAAAAAGTAGATAAAGATAATGGTTTTACTCCTTCATCTGTTTCTATTTTACCAAAGTCCATATCGACATTTGTAAGAATATCAAAAGTATCCGATGCCGTGCGTAAACTGTCTAAACTTAAGGCAAGAAGTTTTTCTTCATCAGTTGAAAGAACATGCGGTTTTCTCCTGAGGATCTTTTTTAAGAAAACACGGTATTCTGAAAATTCTGGTTTTTCAAGCCAGCTATTTATAAGAGAGGTGTCAATGCTTAAAATCTCCGGTTCAAGCCAGCTAGATTGAGCCTGAACTTTTGTATAGAACATCATCATTTTGCCCATGCGAGCACGGCTTTCTGAGTTCCCTTCATCTTCTGAAAGTCTTAGCGAAGCATAGTTAAAGAGTCTTTCAATAAGGATTGCACTTTCCTTGTAAAAGTTTAAAACTTTTAAAAGGTTATCTGAAGATTTGCCAAGTGTGCCTTTAAAAGAAGCAAATTGATCAGGAATATTCTGGGCTTTGGCAAATATATCTTCCCAATCCTTTTCACTTTTAAATAACTTTGAAAGGTCCCATTTAGAATTATTGGGGATCTCTTCTCTTAAGGGAATTTTATTATTTTCCATAAACTTCTCCTCTTTAAGTAATTTATATTTTTTTAATGCATAAAAGTGAACAACTTAAGATCTTACAATATTAAAATAAAATTATTGTATGAAAAAGCTAAATAAATAATTTGTTAAAAACACTAAAATGTGGTTAATTTGAAATGTATAGAATAATATTTGTCTGTAATCTTCGTTGTAAGGCTTAGCCTTAGAAACAAGCGAAGAGCCTAAAAAGTACTTATTAACCGGAAGTACCTGTTTTTTTCAGTATATTAAATTTAATAAAAAAGAAAAGATATAAAAAGTTTTTAATTTTGTTTCATCAGGCAAATTATCTTCTCGCTTTTCGTATACTACGAAGAGCCTATTTTGTAATTTACAATAGCTTTCTATTGAAGGGGAGAATGTTTGTTTAACGGATGAACCTTTTTTTAAGTGTAGAAAAAAATATTTAAAAAAAATGATTCATAAATATTATTTTTATATTTTTTTATTATGTAAGGAGATAAGATGTCCATAAACCTGGATTCGATTCAATATATTGGTCAAATTATGTCAATAATTTCTGCTTTAACCTGGGCTATAGCTGTGATCTTTTATAAGTCTATTCCTTCAAAGATTCATCCTATGGCGACAATACTATATAAAAATATTTTATCATTGATATTTTTTTTGATTTCTATAGGTATTTTTATAGGTTTTCATTTACCAGTCATTACTAAAAGAAATATTTTGATTATAGCTTTAAGTGCAATAACAGGCATAACGATATCTGATGCACTTCTTTTTTATGCTTTTCAGAAGATTTCAGCGACACTTTATTCAATAATTGTCTCAACCTACGCAGTCTTTGTTGTTATCTTTTCCATATTAATGCTTCATGAAACTTTAAATTTTATTCAAATACTTGGGATTATATTAATTGTCATTGCTGTATTTAACTCAATGATGAATTTTAATAACGGGAAAAAAGAGAATAAAGGGGAAAAAGGATCTGAAAAAGAAGAGAAAGATAAAAGAAGACAGACTATCTATGGGGCTATCGCTGGAATAATATCGATGCTTTCATTAGCTTTTAGCGTAGTCATTTTAAAACCAGTTTTGATGGATATAGATATGATGTGGATAAGTGCATTAAGAATTTCAATAGGTACAGCTGGAATATTTGTCATACTTTTATTTATGCCATCAAAAAGGCAGGTAATAAACTCTTATACAGATAAATCGCTTGATAAAGAATACAGAAAAGCAGCCATAAGATCTCTTTTCTGGGGGACTTTTTTTGGCATGTTCATATCCACAGCGACATGGCTTCTAGGTATGAAGTATATTCAGGCTTCGATAGCATCTATATTAAATCAACTATCAAATATCTTTATCCTTGTATTTGCAGCAATATTTTTAAAAGAAAAGTTGCGATTAAATCAGATAGTAAGTTTTATACTTGCAACAGCAGGAGCTTTGCTTACATTTTTTTAGTAAAAGTTAAGTAAAACTCAAGAGTTATGTTTATTTTGATCATTCGATAAAGAAGAACCCTTAATTAAAACTTCATCACGAAGATTTTCTTTATATTCTTTTACTTTATTTAGCAAATTGATATCTGAAACCGCAATAATTTGAGTTGCAAGGATACCAGCATTTTTTGCAGCATTAAGTGCGACTGTTGCCACAGGGACACCATTTGGCATCTGCAAAATAGAAAGGATAGAATCCCACCCATCTATAGAATTTGAAGACCTGATAGGAACACCTATAACAGGTAAAGCAGAAATTGCAGCGATCATGCCTGGAAGATGTGCTGCCCCACCTGCACCTGCAATAATAACTCGTATACCTCTTTTGTCAGCATTTTTTGCAAATTGAAAGAGTTTATCTGGTGTTCGATGAGCCGAAACTATATCTATTTCATAAGGGATATCAAAATAGGACAGCATCTGTATGGCCTCTTGCATAACTGAAAGATCGGAATCTGAACCCATGACTACGCTTACAATAGGATTTGCCTTAGCATTATCAACCATAATTCACCTTCACTTTTAATTTATTGTTTTGACTTTACCCTGATAAGTTTTTTAAGCTTTATGGCTTTTTGTGTGGCATCCTCGATAGTATCTGAAAGGACTGTAATATGACCCATCTTTCTATAAGGAAATGTTTCTTTTTTACCGTAGATATGAATATATACTCGATCGAGTTCAAGGGCTTCCCTAAACCCTTCATATACAGCTGGTCCTGCAAAATTTTCTTCCCCTAAGAGATTAAACATAACGGCAGGTGATTTAATTTTTGTATTACCGGGAGGAAGATTTAATATTGCACGGAGATGCTGTTCAAACTGAGAAGTCAGGTTCGCTTCAATCGTATGATGGCCACTATTATGAGGTCTTGGGGCAACTTCATTAACGAAGAGGTTATCATTTTTATCGAGCAAGAATTCAACTGCAAGAAGTCCTTCAACATCGAGAAGTTCTATAAGACTATGTGCTATCTTTTTAGCCTTGATTTCAATCTTTGACTGGATATCTGCAGGACTTATTAAAGAATCAAGAATATTTGCATTGCTATTAAAAACCATCTCTACTGCAGGAAAGGAGAGGATCTGACCTGAAGAGTTCCTTGATGCGATGATCGACAGTTCTTTTTTTATATCTATCTTTTTTTCAACAACTGTTGGTCCATCAAATAGATCTGAAAGTTTCTCTTCTTTATCTACAGATATTACTGCTCGACCATCATATCCACCTCTTCTTAGTTTCTGAATAAAAGGGAAAATGAGTTCTTTAGATGCAATATCCTTTAAAATATCTTCTTTATTGCAGTATAATCTAAAATTAGCTGTAGGTATATTATGATCTTTGAAAAATGCTTTTTGCTGACCTTTGTCCTGAATAATAGCTAAAATACCTGGATCAGGGTATATTGGAAGTCCTTCGTTTTTAAGTTTTTTTAGAGCATCGGTATTAATATGTTCAATCTCATAGGTTAAAATATCAACTTTTTTTCCAAAGTTATAAACATCTTCAAAGTTATCCGGATCTCCACAATAGAAGTTTTTACATATTGAACTACTACAACAATTAGCATCTTTATCTAAAACATAGCATGTAATATCCCACTTACTAGCAGCTTGAATAAGCATCTTACCAAGTTGACCACCAGCAATAATACCAAGACGAATATCCCCTGGATTTTTGAATTTTTTCATATTAATCTTTATAAATAAATTGAATAAAATAACTTAAAAACAGTGAAACATATTTTGCAAAATTATAAACTATATTTTATAATAAAAATGAAATAACGAATAAATTTTAAATAATTCTTCAGACTTTTTTTAATGCAATTTATTATCCTGGGTAATATTTAAGTTTTTATTTAAATTAATTTAAATTATTAAGGTAAAATTATATGGAAAATAACGAAAAAATTTTACAGCTTATCGATAGTATAAACTTGAAATTTTCTAATTATGAAAAGGGTGATCTATTAACCTTAATTGATCTAAAAGATCAAATTGCAAACTTAAAGGAAGAATTTGAAAAAAATGAAGAACTTAACCTTTTTTCAAGTTCACTCAGTGTAATTATTGAACTTATAAATACAATATCAAAAAACACTTCATATGAGGAAAAGATAATAAACTTAGTTTATAATTATCTTAAATCTCTTAATGATTTATTTAACCAAAATATAAAATCTGAAAATTTTATTGATTTGCAGATCGAATTTCAAAATGAATATCTTTCGATTATGCAATCATGCAATATAGACAAAGAAAATTTAAATTTTCCTGATATATCAAATATTAAGGAAATGACTTTTAGTGATTTTAAAATAGAAAAGAAGATTGATACAGAAGAAAA
>JAAYUW010000188.1 GCA_012517545.1 Exilispira sp. | reverse complement strand
TTTTTAAGTATTGTTTGCGAGTTTTTCTTTGGTGTTGCAAGGTTCATCCCTTTTATACTGCCAACAAAATCATCGTAGGCATCGAAAATTTTGAATTTTTGATTTTTAAAAGGTGGCCTTGAAATCCTTTTTCTGTCTTCAAAAAGAATGGTTGGTATCGCTTCAAATGATGTAGCTATATAGGCATTCCCTTTTGTTGTTTTTGCAATTTTGTTTGCAAGAGCAGAATCAACTTCTGTGCCTATCTGAATTACCGATATTGAAATATCATTTGCCACTGCAAAGCTCAAAAGAGAATCCCAGTTGGAAGGTTTTGTCTGAAAATCTGAGATAATAATCGTGTGCCTATTCTCAACTGGTTGCTTTGCAAGATTAGAAAGCCCATCCTTCAAAGCTATATAAAGGTCTGTGCCCCCCATAGCCTCAACTTTTGATATTGAAAAAGTTTCCTTTATGTTTGAAAGCCTTGTAAAAGGAAATAACTGTTCATAGCTATCCCAGAATGTATAAAAGCTAACAAAATCACTGCCCTTTAACTGGCTTAAAAGTTGATTCGCTGATATTTTAGCTATTGCAAGTTTTTCTCCAAGCATGGAAGATGAGGTATCAAGCATAATAAGTATTGCAACATCTGGAACTTCTTTAAGCGATCGAGGAGTAAGTTCAATAGGTAAAATACTTTCAATGATTTCATTATCACCGGTTTTCCCGATATCTTTCCCCTCTGAAACAAAAAATACACCAAGATTATCTTTATTATAAGCACTTACAACATTACTTGAAAGTGATAGTGGTATCTTTTTTATAGGGATTCCTTCGAAAAATATTAGTTTATAATCGATAAGAGATTCTTTATCTGCATCTTTCAAACTAACCTTCTTCGTTCTTAAAATGCTATCAAAAAAGTTGTTTTTATTATTATCCGATACAACAAGAACATTCTTTGTTTTAAAAGAACTTGTACTTATATTAAGTGCCGATATTTGAGGTTCTTTAATCTCTTTGCTAGAAAATATGAACTCGAGAGTAAATTGTTCATCTTCATTTCCCTGGATAGGAAATTCTATCAAGTAACTCGATAAAGATATTTTTGCAACTGGTTCCTGGGTAATTTGAACCCGTGAACCATTTTTATTGATCTTATCTATCTCTATATTATCAAACATAAGAATTTCAGGTGAAAATAAGACCTGAAATTGTATATTTTTCTCTTCAAGATAGAATCTTGCTGAATAAGATGCAATAAAACTTTGTTTATTTAAAAAAATGAAAGAAAAAGGAATACAATAAGATTTATTGAACTGCTTTAAGAAAAAGATCTCTTCCATAGATGGGTAAGAAGTTAAAAGGACAACTGGTTTTTCCCACCACTGTAAATCTGCTTTGACTTTAGCTAAAAAGTCGTAGAAGTTATTTTGAATTTTACCCCGAAACTTTAGTGAAAAATCGTTCCTGAATGAATCTATAGAATCATAATCTTTAAATGAAAATGTAAAAGTATTATTTGAATCGATTATGGTTATTTTTTTATATTTTTTAGCAAGTTCATAGAAATATGGGATATCAGATGAAGAATCTCTTGCAACATAGTATCTATTAGCAAGAAAAAAATCCGGTATGTATACAGGAAGATTGAATATTGAAAAAAGTAGAAAAATAAGGGGAATAAGGATAATAACATATCTTTTAATCATCATCGATACTCTTAACAGTAGATTATTCCCTTATCATCTGGTTACATAGCCTTTCTGATAAAAATTACCAATGAAAAAACCTCTTGGCACCTAAATATGAGTAAATAAGAAAAAGAATAGGTTTTTTCGACTTCAGATTTTTGACTTTAACCTGTGGTAAAGAGTGAAGAGCTATGAAGAATAACTAAAAAAAATGATCACTGAAAAGATGGAAAAATGAATGATTTAGGGTTATTCTTTCT
>JAAYUW010000187.1 GCA_012517545.1 Exilispira sp. | reverse complement strand
TTTATCTAAATACAGTTTATCTAAATACAGTTTATCTGACAAATTGTTGGGTAAAACATATACACAAGTATATAAATTACACAAAATCTCAACTTTTAATTATCTAACCCTATGTTTTATGTTCTATACCATTCGATTTTTTGCGTTGATTACATCTCTTTTCTTGATAGTTTATATATTTTTATCATATTTGTGAACGATCCAGGTTTTAAGTCTGTAACTGCTTTTATTGATAGTTTATATATATTCATCCTTTTAAAAACAAAATTTGCTTCATCTTTAAGTAGAAAAGTATTCAAATTTTGGTTTAGGTTTATCTAGAGTTTATTCGCATTATTTAGTGAAAAACCTATCTAACCTATTGCTAAAAAAAATATAGGGTGATATATTAAATAAACTATAAAAATTTAAATCTATTGGCATAAAAATTGCACTTATAATGAAAAGAAATCTTCTAACATGATTGATAGTAGTATAAATATTATATTAACTCAGATAAAATTATTTTTTTGCATTGTTGTGCCTTTTAAGCCTTTTCAAGGTAGTTAAGGGTCTTGCATATATCTGTCAGATAGTTTTTTTGAATCTATACCTTATTTCACAGGAGCGTCTTTATTTATTTATTGCATATGAAAAAGCTGGATATAAATCTTAAAGAGGTAAAAATAGCATTGATATTCAAAAAGAAAGGTATAGATTTTATTATTTTTTAAAGAGAAGAGTTTTGAAAAGAATAGCTAATTTATATAAACAAGCACAATGTATAATTTATATGATAAGGAGGAAAATGTTATGATAAATTTTGAAAAATTAACAGAATTAGCAGCAGATTCTATAAATACTGGTTATAATGAGACCATATCTCGTGGAAATCCTGAGTTCAACACACTACATCTTTTATATGGTATATTACAGGGAAAAGATACTCTATTTTTTCAATACCTTCAAAAGTTGCCAGTTGATCCATCTTTTCTTGAGAGTGAAGTCGAGAAGAGATGGAATAAATTACCAAAAGTTACTGGAGAAAATAGACCTCAGATGTCATATTCTCTTACAAAAGTATTTGCAGATGCGGAAAAAGAGGCACAGAATCTTGAAGATCAGTTTATTAGCAATGAACATCTTCTTTATGGAATGGCAAAAAATAGCACAGAAGCATCAGAAATTTTTAGTCTTGCAAGAATAACATACGATTCTCTAAAAAAATTCTATAAAGAAGCAAGGAATGGCCAGACGATAACAAGTCAAACAGCTGATAAAAACATCAAAGTACTTGATCAATACACAATAAACCTTACTCAAATGGCCAGGGAGCATAAGTTAGACCCGGTTATTGGTAGAGATGAGGAGATTAGAAGGATTATCCAGATTCTTTCTAGAAGGACAAAAAATAATCCTGTACTCATAGGTGAACCTGGAGTTGGTAAGACAGCTATTGTTGAAGGTGTGGCTCAGAGGATTATAAGTGGTGATGTTCCATCATCACTACAGAATAAAGAGATACTTTCTCTAGATATGGCTGCTTTGATAGCTGGAACAAAATTCAGAGGTGAATTTGAAGAAAGATTAAAGGCGATTTTAAAGGAACTAGAATCTTCAAATGGTAAATACATACTTTTTATAGATGAACTTCACCTTATAGTTGGAACAGGGAAAACAGAGGGTTCCTTTGATGCTGCAAACATGCTGAAACCAGCTCTTGCCAGAGGTGTTTTACACTGTATAGGAGCAACTACACTAGACGAATATAAAAAGTATATCGAATCCGATGCCGCACTTGAGAGAAGATTTCAACCCCAGATAATAAAAGAACCTTCTATTGAAGATACTATTGCGATTTTAAGAGGATTAAAAGACAGATATGAGCTTTTCCATGGAGTAAAGATTTCGGATAAGGCAATAGTTGAAGCTGCATATCTTTCAGATAGGTATATAACCGATAGGTTTTTACCAGATAAGGCTATCGACCTTATTGATGAAGCCTGTTCTCGAATCAAAGTTCAGCTTGAATCTGTTCCAGAGGAGATTGACAAGAAAAATAGAGATTTAATAAGACTTGAAATAGAAAGAAGAGCTCTATTGAACGAAGAAGATGAAGAATCAAAGTCAAGACTCAAGAAGATAGAATCTCTTTTAGAAAAGCTTCGCGGTGAGATAGAACAGCTGAAAAACTCATGGCAGAGCGATATGCAGATAATGAAAGAGATAAATGATATCAAACTTAGAATAGATCAACTCAAATTTGATGCCGAAAATTACCAGAGAAAGGGTGATTTTGAAAAAGCTGCAAAAATAATGTACGGTGAGCTACCTTCCTTGCAAAAGGCACTTAAAGAAAAAGAAGAGGCTGCGGAACATGCAAGAAGTCTCTTAAAGAAAACGGTAGATGAAGATGATATAGCCATGATAGTATCTTCCTGGACAAATATTCCTATATCAAAACTTCTTGAATCAGAAAGAGAAAAGCTTCTCCATATAGAAGAAGAACTTAGAAGTAGAGTAGTTGGTCAGGATCACGCTCTTAGTGCTATTGCAAGAGCAATAAGGAGAAGTAAATCCGGGCTCTCCGATGAGAATAGACCTATTGGATCTTTTATCTTCTTAGGACCTACCGGAGTTGGAAAAACGGAAACTGCTAAAGCCCTGGCAAAATATCTCTTTGATAGTGAAAAAGCCATGGTTAGGCTTGATATGAGTGAGTTTATGGAAAAGCATTCAGTATCAAAAATTATTGGAGCTCCTCCTGGTTATATTGGTTACGATGAGGGTGGAAGTCTTACTGAAATAATAAGAAGACAGCCATACTCGGTTATTTTACTTGATGAGATCGAAAAAGCTCATCCGGATGTTTTTAATATTCTTTTGCAGATACTTGATGATGGAAGGCTTACAGATAACCATGGAAGAGTTGTTAATTTTAAGAATACCATTATTATAATGACCTCAAATATTGGCTCTGATTTGATACTTGAATCTGATACAAATGAAAAGGTTGAAAATACAATTAGACCTCTTTTACATTCATATTTCAAACCAGAGTTTTTAAATAGGATTGATGAAATAATAATATTCAACAAACTTGATAAAAATATCGCTTCAGAGATAGTTAAAATACAGCTTGGTTATCTTAAAGCAAAACTTTAAAAGATGAAAATAACTATTTCATTCTCCGATAAAGCGATACAAAAAATTGTTGATGAAGGATTTATAAAGGAATTTGGTGCAAGACCTTTGAAACGATATATTCAAACGAATATTGAAGATCAGTTATCATTGAAGATTCTTTCCGGTGAAGTTGGAGAAAATGATAATGTCCATATTGATGTTCAAATGAAAAACGATAAAAGTGAATTCATTTTTACTGTAAAAGATGCTTCTCATAATAAAAGTTAAGTCAACTTTCTTGATTCAATCTAAAGTATACTTGAAATTCAAAGAAAGATAAAGAGGCAGCTGTTATGCTGCCTTTTTTTTAAGCTTTTATCTTAACCAAAACTTTGTAATTTAAGGTGCTTTTATATCTTTATAATTTAGGGACTTTTGATTGTAAGTTAAAATCAGATCAGCAGGAAAGGCTGATAGATGTTTATGCACTATGCTTGACAATACCAGTATTTTCAACTTGTTGCTTTTGATAGTTGTATTTATATTAGATTAATTTATAATCTATAGTGTCAGGAGGTTTTTATGGAACTTCAACTTGATGAGAGTGAAAAAAAATATTATCTTGAACTTGCTAGAAAGTCTATAGCTGAAGAGTTAAATATACCATACAATATGGATTTTGATTCTTCGTATATTCCTCCTCATGGAAATGAAAAATATGGAGTTTTTGTAACGCTGACTGAAAAAGGTGAGTTAAGAGGATGTATTGGCCTTGTCAGAGGTGTTGAACCCTTAACAACTGGTATAAAAACAATGGCTAAAGAAGCTGCTTTTAATGATTATCGTTTCGGACCTTTGAGAAAGAATGAATTTAATGATATTAAGATTGAGATATCCATTCTTTCACCTATGGAAAAGATTAATAATATAAATGAAATAGTCATAGGAAGAGATGGACTGATGATAGTACGAGGAACAAACTCGGGACTTTTACTTCCACAAGTGCCTGTTGAGTATGGTTGGGATTTAAAAACATATTTGGAGCACCTTTGTTTAAAGGCTGGCTTACCTAAGAACTCATATACTCTTCCTGGGACTATTATTTATAGCTTTAGCGCCTATGTTTTTAATGAAAACTGAGCATTTTTAACAATATTTAACCATAAAACTATTGACAAATCTTACTTTTCTTACTTTATTATGATTGTTATGCAATAAAAAAGAGAGGTCTACGATGGTTAAAAAAAGATCTTCCATTATTTTGATTATTATCGGACTTATTATTTTCTCTTCGGTTGTAGTTTCAGCGCAGGACACAAGTTGGGTTGTCGAGATAAATGGAAAAAAGTATTCATATGATGATTTTGTTATGAAGTTCAATATCTTTATTGAGCTAACTGCTCCTCGAGATCAATGGGATAAACTAAAAAAAGATAAGAAAATGATGAAAGATTATCTTGAAGTCTATATAAATGAGATCATTCTCTGGGATAGAGTTAAAAGAGACAAATATGATACTCAGAACACAAGATTACTTAACTTTACAAGGCAACAGGTTATAATTAACCTTTATATTATGAAAGTAGTTTATGAAGGACTTAAAGAGCCTACCGATGATGAAATTGCCACATTTTACGATAACAATAAAGATAAGTTTAAAGGTGTGAAACTTGAAACTGCTGCCACACAGATCCGTGAGTATTTAAAACAGCAAAAACTTCAAGCTGAAATAAAGAGAAGAATAGAAAAAATTAAAGAAAATATTACTATTCAGAGAAATCCTGATTATTTTGAAAAAGGGCAAAAGACCAGCTGGGTTATCAAAATTGGTGATGTTATTATAACTTACGATGAGTTCACAGGGCTTTTGGAAGACTACAAGCAGAAGATACGAGATTCAGGCCAGGGTGCTATCCTTGATCAACAGCCAGTTCTTTTCTTGCAGGATTTCACAAATAACTATATAAATAACTATTTGATGTACAATTACGAGATTAAAAAGACAGATTTCGAAAAAAAATTCAGTGCTCAGATAGATTACCTTTACCAAAGACAGGTTATGGAGCTCTATGTTCAGGAAAAACTCAAAGGACAGATAAAGCCAGTGTCTCAGGAACAGATTAGACAATACTATGAAACTTACAAATCTAAGTTTGCAAATATGTCTCCAGAACAGGCTTATCAATATATCAGCCAGATGCTTAACATGCAACTCTATCAGACCATGGTTAACAATCTTGTTCAACAGTATAGAGATGAATATTTAATAAAGAAAAATTATACCATGAGCTTTTTACAGGAGTAAATTATCCCTGTACCTTATATGTGCAGGAAGTACTGGTTTACTGCTAATGTTTATATTAAGATTTTTTTCCGATAGGTATCTTTTTTTTGAAGAATCTATTTATATTTTAATGCTATTTTACAAACAGATTTTATTTTAAAAAGCCCGTGATTTTTCGCGGGCTTTTTTTTTATTTAATGGCTCTCCTGCAAAAAGGTAGATTTTGCTAGCTTTTTTTCTTTATTGCGCTTTTGTGGCATTTCAAGTTTTTACGATGCATTTTGAGCTTTATCGGATAAACCCACGATAATTACAACAAAATTAATATAAGTATTTGCGAAAATATTTGCAAAAGTGCAATAAAATGAAACAGAAAATCTAAATTTTATCAATTTTAGAAAACAATTTTTTAAAATAATAGTTTAAATTTAGTTCATTCAACAAATTATCTTCTCATTCATCATTTACTGTGAAAAGGCTAAAAAGCAGGTATTAACCGGAAGCGCCTTAAATTTTAGCAATAAAATCTTATAGTAAAGAACAATTGAAAAACATTTATTTTTAAATTAATTATGCTATATTAAAATAGGTTTTTGACTTTTTTATCTTTATAAATTAAGATACTTCTAAAGGAGATTATTTTAATGTCCCCTCAGATTAAAAAATTTAATAAGAATTCAATTATCTATTTTACTGGAGATACAGATTCCAATATATATATTCTTAAGGAAGGTCAGGTTGTTATAAATTATATCCCTCCTGACAAACTTGAAGAAGAGGCTTATCTTGTTAAACCAGGTGAGTTTTTTGGTTTGAAAAGTGCAATGGGGAAGTATCCAAGGGAGGAAACAGCTATGGCTGTTTCGGATGTTGTTGCTATAGTTTTAAATGAGGCTGAGTTTCTTGCTGTAAATGGTAAAAATGAAGAACTTCTTTTAAAGATTTTAAAAGCTCTATCTAAAGAACTCAGAGATACAGTAAAAAAGGTTAATCAGCTTTCAGGTCAATCTGAAGTTTTACCTGATGTTGGGTTGTTCAATTATGGAATGTATTATTTCAGGATTAAGCAATATAAAAAAGCACAGTATTGCTTTAAAAGATTACTCGAACTTTATCCAGGTAACCTTCACAAGGAAGAAGTGCTTGCTCAGTTAAAAGCTATAGAATCATTTGTTGGCAATGGTTCAAATCAGGAGTTCAATAGTATTTCTTCTATTGTTAGTGAAGATGCTACAGATGCGGTCGCTAAAACGGCTGAATCCACAGAATCAGCAAAACCAGAAGGAGAAGTGCTTTTTTACAATGGTCTTGACCTTGTTATTGCTGGCAAGTTTGAAGAAGCCATGAAGATTTTTAAGCAGGTATATGATAACCCTGATTCTACAACTATTTATAAGGCAAAGTCGCTTCTTGAAATGGCTAAATGTCTTAAAAATCTTCAAAATCTTGATGCCAGTGAGAAAATCTTAAAAAAGTTTATTACAGACTTTCAGGATTCAGAGCAGATAAAAGAAGCGTTGTTTGAACTTGCTGATGTTTACAGGTTGAAAAAAGATATTTCTGGTTCCATTAAACTTCTTGAAAAGATAATAAGTATTCAACCAGCTGATGAAACCACTACTAAAGCAAAAAGATTGTTTTCAACATTAAAAAACTGAAAAGTCTTTTATGTTAATCAAAAGTTATATGATGATCATTGACGATGAATTCTTTAAGTAAATTATTTATGATTATAAGAATAATTTTTTAACTCTGTATATCTTAAATAATTTGTTGTTTATTATAAAAAATTTTAACAGCAAGATTTTTGTAATATGATTATATATTTACAGGTTTAGATATACTCAAATTTATGAATTTTAGAGGTTTACGATGGCTGGTGATATTTTTTCCAAGTATGGCAAGGTTTTTTCTAAAGGTGATATTATCTTTGCTGAATATGAACCGGGTGATACATTTTATCTTATCCAGGAAGGAAAAGTAAAGGTAACAAAACTCGTTGAAGGTAAAGAAAAGATGCTTGATGTCTTTGGACCTGGTGATATTTTTGGTGAGATGGCTATCATAGAAAGAAAGCCAAGGTCTGCAACTGTAGAAGCTCTTACAGATTTAAAAGTACTCGAGTTTAACAAAGATAATTTTACTTTTCTTCTTTCAGCCAATCCTTCATGGTGTGAGAAGTTGATTCGATCCTTTGCAAAAAGAATATACGAAGCAAAAAGAAGAGTTAAAATTCTTTTATTGAAAGATCCTGAACTTAGAGTCATGGATACCTTCTGTATGCTTGCTGAATGCAGAGAGAATGTCTCGAAAAACTATTTTGATCCCATAACTTTTAAAGAATCTCCTGAAAGCATTGCTAACTGGGCTGGTCTTGATATTGAACAGACTCGTAGAATTTTACGTGACTTTGAAAGGATGAACAGAATATCTTTTGGAACAAATGAAATCACCGTTAAAAATATTAACGAATTTTATCGAGTCATAGAGAGCAAGATTAAAGTCATGCAAAAGATGGGGGAGCTGTGAAATCTCTTTTACATGGTGGTATACTGGTTGATAAATCTTGCGGCTTAAACGAGGTAAAAAAAGATATAATCATAGAAAATGGTATAATCACCTCTATTGTTGACCCTATCGATTTGAATTCTATCCAGAATAGTGAGTATGAAATACATATTCTGGACGATCTTTTGATTTTTCCTGGTTTCATAGATTTGCATACCCACTTTCGATATCCAGGTTTTAGTGAAAAAGAAGATTTAATAAGTGGATCTTTTGCAGCTTTGCATGGAGGATATACTACTTGTGTTGCCATGCCAAATACAAACCCACCAGTTGACAATTTTAATATATTCAAGCAGATATGTGAGGAATCTTTATATATAGATATCATTCAATCTTGCTGTATTACAAAACAAAGAGAAGGCAAGCAACTTGCCAATCTTGTCTCTCTATCTAATAATGGAGTTCTTATATTTACCGATGATGGCAGTGAGGTTAAAGATCCCGATCTTATTTTTGAAGCATTAAAACTCTCTTCAGAATATAATTTTATAATAATGGAACATTCTCTTTTCAGTGATTTTTTTAAATGTGGGGTCATAAATCATGGCAGAGTAAGTTCTCTGTTAAATCTAAAGTCAATACCAGAGGTTGCCGAAACCTCGCTTGTTTTTAGAGATATTGAACTTGCAAAAATGGCTTCAGGGAATCTGCATTTAACACATCTAAGTTGTGCTAAAAGTGTGGATCTATGTATAGAAGCTAAAAATGCGGGGTATACAAATATTTCGTTTGATGTCGCACCTCATCATCTTCTTCTTGATGATGAAAGTTGCGCTTCTATGGATCCTGTTTTTAAAGTATCACCACCACTTCGTAGTAAAGATATGGTAAAGAAGCTACAATCCTACCTTTTTGATGGGAAGATAAAAATAATAGCGACTGATCATGCCCCGCACACAGAAGTTGAAAAAAAACTTGATTTTGAAACAGCACCATCTGGCATTACTGGCCTTGAAACATCTTTTTCACTACTATATTCCGAGTTTGTTATAAATAAAAGGATGAGTTTGATGGATCTTGTCACTCTTTTTACTTCAAATCCAGCAGAATGCATCAAACTTAAAAAAAAAGGGCATCTTAAAAAGGGTGATATAGCTGATATTTCAGTTTTTGATCCACATAGAGAAACTACCATTGACGAATCTTTCTTTTTTTCAAAAGCTAAAATTTCTCCATATTTAAATAGAGTAATAGAAGGAAAAATAGTGCAGGTCTACAAAAATGGTTCAGTAGTTTTTGATAATTTAAATGATAAGAAAAAAGCCTTATTTTACAAAAAAGTTAATATCGATTTATCTTATTAATGCTTTCTTTGCTTGACAGGTCATCTTTATAAACCTATAAAAACCTTAAAATAAATATTTATGCATATTAATTTTAAAACATAATTCTGGTTAATTATGCTTTTTTAAAGCTAAATCATATCTTTTTTAAAGATAGATTTTTAAATTTAATGCTTTTATAACAGAGGCTCTATGGAAAAAGTAAAAATTATTGATACTCAAGTTTCTATTACAAAAAATGATAGAATTAATGAACATTTCTATATACTTGGTGTTTCAAGACCAGATCCTTTTGATGCTTTTGCAGGTCAATTTGTTAATATACAGATCGAACCTGATTCACTAAATCCACTGCTTAGAAGACCATTTTCAATATTTTATCTTGATAAATATGAAATAGGCATATTATATCAGGTGAAAGGTGAAGGAACAAAGATATTATCAACAAAGAAGGTTGGTTCAACACTAAAATTGCTTGGTCCACTTGGTAACCACTTCCCTGAACTTAAAAAATCAGGCGATGATATAGCAGTTTACTATAAAAAAGAATCAATTTCAAATAATATTTCTTGCATTGAGATGAAAAAGCTTAAAAAAGCTGTTTTTATAGCTGGTGGAGTTGGTATAGCTCCACTTATATATTATGCAAAAAAGATAAAAGAACTTGATTTTAATATTCAAAATATTTTAATTCATGGATGCAAGAATAATCAGTATTTTTTACCAGAAGATTATACAAAGTACCTTTTTGATATAAAATTTTTCTCACAGGAAGTGGAACTTGAAAATTCTTTTAATTCATCCATTTCAGGTAAAGATTTTATTTATGATGGAAATGTTATTGATCTTTTAAATAATAACAATGTTGAGAAATATATCCATGATGATGATAGGAAAACATTATATCTTGTCTGTGGACCGGATCCCATGATAAAGGCTTTTATAAAATGGAATCTTAATTATGGTTATGATGCTTACCTATCTTTAGAATCTTTTATGGGATGTGGCTTTAATGTATGCCTTGGATGTGCTATACCCAGATCTGATGGTGGTTATCTTTATGTTTGTAAAGATGGTCCAATAGTTCACTATACAACTATTAGTATATAACAGTATAATGTCT
>JAAYUW010000018.1 GCA_012517545.1 Exilispira sp. | reverse complement strand
TTTTTTGCTTTTCTTTTTTCTTTTTGTCACTTAACCAAAACAAAGAAGCGAATATCGAAAATAGGCTCTTTGCAATTTTTCTTTGTATGGCCAGGTCTTGAAAACTAACGAAAAGTTAGAAGATAATTTGCCGGATGAACCTTTCTCTATATACAGGTAAAATTTCATTTTATTGATGATTAAGGATACTTCTTGATAAAAAAATAAGGTGCTGGCATGGATAAAAATTTAGACAATTAAAAAATCAGGAGGAATAATGAAAATCTATACAAAAGTTGCTATCTTTATTATTTTAGGTTTTTTTTTAGGCTTAATTGTACCTTATGTTCCTGTTCTTCATTCTATTTTTAATTTAATTGAACAAGTTTTTATAAAGCTATTAACATTTCTTGTTAAACCATACATGTTTTTTATGCTTATAGTCACATTCGCAACACTTAAAGATAACTTCAAGATAAATACAATCATGCCAAGATATCTGTTATTTACTTTGATTTCAGCACTTTTTGCTCTTATTCAGGCTGTTGGTTTATCTTTATTGATAAAACCAGGATATCAGATCGATCTTTTTGAAGCTAAAACACCTTCTTTAATAGAATTCAACAATATACTGGATTCCATTTTAACAATGATACCGAGAAACTTTTCAGATGTTTTTTCTGGCAATCCATACCATCTGATACCTACTTTTTTTATAGCAATGCTTTTAGGTATAACAATATTCTATGCTGTTAAAAGAGGTGATGTTTTTTTGAATTTTTCCAAATCCATGGAAGAGATTTTTGATCATATAAATTTATACGCAATTGAAATTTTTTCATTTGCCACATTATTTATAGGTTATAATCTTGCCACTACAATAAAGACTACCTCAAACTTTATATTTGTTATTAAACCTTTTATTGTAATGCTTTTTTGTACTTTAATTCAGATTTTTTTTATTCCTTCTCTTTTAATATTCTTCTGGTTGAAAAAAAATCCTGCAGCATATTTTAAGAGTGTTCTTGGAGCACAATTAACTGGTTTTGCCACAGGTTCTGTTGTCACCAATTTTCCTTCAATGATTTTTCATAATGAAAAAAACCTTGGGATACCAAGACATATATCTTCTCTATATGTTTCTTTAGGAACTATTTTCAACCTTGATGGAATTTTGATAACTTCGATAGTTGGTTTTTTTTATATTCTTCAAATCCAGCAGATTTCACTTACTTTTTTTGAGATTCTCCCACTATTATTAGGAATGGTTCTTCTTTTCTTTGTAAAAGATGGATTTTCTTATCCAGAATTATCAGCCCTGGTTTTATTTTTAACTATATCAGAAACTTTACCTATCGATTCAAGAGCACTATTTGCTGTTGGAATGTTTTTATTTACAAAACTTTCTTCCTTTATAACAAGTTCTTCAATTTTGTTCCTAAACTATGTTATCTCTGAAAAATACTTAAAATGTGTTTCCATTCAACCAAATAAGGAACAGATTTAAATAAACATTAAGAATTACAAAGTGAACCATAAGCTAGAATTTTTAACAAATTATTTGACTATAGAAGAGAATGATTCACACAATAAAATAGCATCAATAGATCATAATTTTGCTTCACAAAAAGATCATACAGGGACTTATTTATCTATTGATAATCTATATAAGGCAATCTTTAATAGAAAGTCGGTTCGTAACTATCATAAATTTACTAAAAACGAAACAATAATTTTATTGGATATTATTCAAAATATTCTACTGACTATTAACAACTTTACTAAAAACAATCTTCCATCATTAAGATTTGATGTCTTTATCAATGATGATAATTCAATTTTCAGTGGAATAGCTGGTAATATTGGTAAAATAAAAAATGCACCAGTTGCTATTGGTATTATTTCTAAAGATAATTTAGAAGATAATCTCAAAAAAAACAGAGATAACCAGGCATATGAAAGTAAAAATGCAGATCTTAGATTTCTTTATGCTGGTTATTTAGGGGAACTCCTTGTTTTGTATCTATGCTCTTCAGGATATGCAACATGCTGGGTTTCGGGACTTTTCAATAGAAAATCAAATAAATTTAATATTTTAAAAGAGAATAAGGAAAAACTTATTTGTGTTATAGCTGCTGGTAAGAAAGCTACTTTTTCGCCTCTTGATATTAAACTTATATATGGAGTGGTTGGCAAAAGAAGGAAATCAGATAGATTAGTTTTTTCAGAAAATTTATTGAAAAATTTCTCAGATTCAAAATTTAAAGAAGCACTTAAAGCTTTTAAACTATCTCCTTCTGCTGTAAACAGGCAACCATGGTATCTTGATTTTCATGACAATAAATTATTTCTTTTGCCAATCACAAGCTTAACGAAAAACATTATCAATAAACCCGATAATCCTGGTTATTACTTAGATAGTAAAGATAAAAAAAATAAAAAACTATTTGTGCCAGAATATATTCAACTTGACTGTGGAATTGCAATGCTTCATCTTGAAATAGCTTTAAAAACTCTTTATCCAGAAAATCGAAATAAATGGCAATGGCAAATAAAAGATGGTACATGTATCCCTTTTATCCAATTTTGATTAAAGATAGAGTTCGTAGCCCTTTTCTTAAATAAATCTTTTTTTAATAGAGTTGTTATATTTTTATTGGCTTACAGTTAATTCATAGATATTTGTGCAATTAAGCATTCTTAGATGGTAATAATAATACTACCAATCATGCTGGCAATTAAGAATATTTACTATGAAAAAATAAATTGGAATATTAAGTGTAAACTTTCAGCTTTTAGTCAGCCTTATTCATCTATAATAATCTACGATGGAATTATTTATGTTAGTAGTATTGATTAAATTTTATATATCGATGAAAATGCTGGTAAGGTACTTGTATCAATAGATATGAAAGATCATAGAATAATTAGACCAGCAGCATCAACAAGAGATGGCGTATATTTTGCTACAGATGATGGTATGCTATTTGCATTTGATAGAAAAACAGGAA
>JAAYUW010000186.1 GCA_012517545.1 Exilispira sp. | reverse complement strand
GACAGAGACAACGTGTACTTATAGCAAGAGCTCTTGCATCAAATTGCAAGATGTTGGTTCTGGATGAACCTACTTCTAACCTTGATAAGGAAAGTCAGGATTTTTTATATAATCTTTTATTTAAACTTAAAAAGCAAAAAACCATTATTTTGATATCACATGATGTCGGTTTTGTTCCTTCTATTTCAACTTCTGTTTTTTGCGTAAATAGAAGTTTGCAGATACATACAGTAGATAAATTGACCGATTTTCATCCAGTTAACTTTTACAATTGCGATATTAGAATTGTCGATCACACAACACATAAAGAGTGACTTCAATAATCGATGAGAAATTTAAATTTTCTAACTGAATTTTTAGTGAGCAGCATAAAATAAATATTTAATATCTTTTTCAAAAGGAGCTTCTTGATGTTGAGCTTTTTGATATCATTGCTTTCTTATCCATTTATACTAAACGCAGTACTGGCAAGCTTTTTTGGTTCTATAATATCAGCGACTGCTGGAACATATATAACCACAAATAGATTCTCTTATGTAGCTGGCTCTATTGCACATTCACTTCTTTTTGGATTGGGACTTTTTAGATTTTTGCAGGTAAAAACTGGAAATTATTTTTTTAATCCATTAAATGGAGCTATTTTAAGTGGCATCTTCTTCGGAATCATCATAGGTTTTGTTATGCATTCAAAAAAGGAGAGGGTTGACACACTGCTAAGCGCAATATGGGCTACCGGGATGTCTTTAGGGTTATTGTTTATCTTCTTAACCCCTGGATACAACCAGGAACTTATGCGATATCTCTTTGGTAATATACTTCTTATAGGCAAAACAGAGCTTTGCATTATCGGAATATTTGATTTTTTTCTTATTCTTATATTTTTACTCTTTTATAATAAGATTATGGCTATCTCTTTTGATTCAGATTTTGCTTCAATACGAGGAGTAAATGGTAAAGCATTTTCCATAGTATTTCTTTTAATAATAATAATTTCAGTCATTCTACTCACTCAACTTGTAGGAGTAGTAATGGTTATAGCACTCCTCACACTTCCATCTTCTATAGCGTTAAAATTTACAAACAATCAGAAAAAAGCCATTCCACTTGCATTTTTGGTCTCACTTGTAACTTCACTGGCCGGTTTATTTGCAAGTTATATCTTTGACCTGCCTTCCTCTGCTATGATAATCCTTATCCTGGGATTTATCTACCTGTTATCTGGACTTGCTGGAATACTAAAGTCCAGAGTCAAAAGTTCATGAATGAACTTTTTCACTCAAAACAACTTTCATATATTTGCTTTATGTCTTCTTCATATAGTACCTTGAAGTTCCCGGCAGATTTATCCCTTTTGATAAGATTTGAAGCCCAGATTTTACTATACGAAGGATCAATATTAAGAGATCTGAAGCTATCTGGCAAACCAAGTGATTTAAAAAATTGAGCAGTCTTTTCTATTGCTTCAAAGGCAATACTTTTCCTTTCTTCTTTTGAAAGTTTTTCAAAAACTTGATTAAAATCGATAAAGTTAAAATCTTCCTTTTTAATCTCCCAGACATTGACTGCATATTCAACATATTTTATCGCTTTATCATCGCTATAACAATACTTCATCCATCGTGGGAAAAGTATTGCAAGACCAACACCGTGAGTAACATCATGAGTTGCAGAAACTTCATGCTCAAGTGCGTGAGTAGCCCAGTCTGTAACCTTACCGGAAGATAACAGTCCATTTAAAGCTAAAGTTGAAGCATACATAAGCTGCTCTCTTGCAGCAAGATTCTCTGGTTCTTTAATGGCGATAGGAGCATACTTGATAACTGTTTTCATAACAGCTTCTGTCATTCTATCTATAAGATAATTATCGAGATTTTTTGAAAAGTACTGCTCAAAAAGATGAGCTAAAATATCGGCAGAACCAGCTGCAGTCTGACTTTGTGGAAGTGAGAATGTATAGTAAGGGTCAAGTATTGCAAAAACTGGCTTTAAAAGGTCACTATGAATGGATAACTTTTCCTGTTTTTCTCTATTGGAAACTACTGCGTTGCCATTTGTTTCGGAACCTGTTGCTGGTAAGGTTAGTATAACACCGATTGGTAAAGCCTTTTTTACCTTAGTCTCATCGTAAAAAAGAAGCCAGGGATCATCCTTGAAATAAAACCCGGCTGCGATAGCCTTAGAAGCATCTATTACCGAACCACCACCAACTGCCAATATAAACTCTATATCATTATCTTTACATATCTTTATCCCTTCACGAACACTTTCTATATCTGGATTTGGTTGCACTCCCCAGAGCTCAAAAACCTTTATCTGCATGCTATCTAGAACTGCTCTTACCTGCTCATACACACCATTTTTTTTTATACTTCCACCACCGGCTACGAGAAGGATCCTTTTATACTGATTGAGATGCTTGGTAAGTTTTTTTACCATGCCATGACCAAAATATATGTTTGTAGGCATAGAAAGATGAAAATTTTCCATTTTTTTCTCCCCTGTTAAGCTTATACTTTTAGTTGTACTCTAGCTTTTCACTTTTATCAAAAAATAAGAAAAAACTTTCATAAAGTAAATATAAAATTTTAAGCTTTTGCGATAAATTTTGAAAAAAACTTTCACGTGGTTAGAAATATTGAGTAAGCTCAAGTTCTTCTAAATATAGCATGCATGTTATAGGTCATATCAAGATCAAAAAAGATATTATAGATATGCATAAAGCTTGCAGTCATAAACTGAGATACAAGATTTTTATCGTCTGTAAAATATCGTAAGTTATTATTATTATTATCTTTAAGAACAAAATTTACCGAACCTTCACTCTCAACGCCAGTGTGACTTATAAGGTCATAGTTAACAATTAATGTGGTGGGGAATTGTATTAAAGGTAATGTAAAGGAACTTTTAGCAAGAGAAAGGTAAAGCTTACCGCTATTAAATGTGATCATATCATTTGTATTTTTACAGCTTAGAACCATAAATCCATCGAGTTGAAAGATATCATTTTCACTCATAAGCTCATTCATGATTTCCTTTTTCATAATCTTCCCTCCATAGTTTTTATTAAATGAGATTTTCCCTGTACTAAAAATTTCCTCCTATTTTTTCTTTGTATTCTTTACATACTTTTTAAAAACAACCTTTTAAAAACAACTTATAGAGCAATTTTAAGTTATCTTCAGAGCATTTTTCTATATTTTATCTTTCCTCTCATCGGTCTCGATTTCTATTATATTTATATTTTCAGTCATATCGCCTATCAGCGAATCTTTTTCGGCAAATCCCTTTATCTGCCTGATTTCATCGATCTTTTGAAGTTGCTTATCAAGGTCCCTTTTCTTTGTTCCAATCATCTTACTATATTCTTCGACGGCACCATCGAGCTTTTTACCCATGGATTCAACTGACTTCTGATACTCATCCCACTTTTTTCTGAAGTTTGAAAGAAGACCAAGTATTTCACCAGCAGTTTTTTCGAGACTGAAGTTTTCAACAGCCTGTCTTATTATTGCTAAGATAGCGTATAAAGTTATAGGTGAACAGATGATAACCTTGTTCTTAAGTGCTCTATCTATGATGCTTCTATCTGCCTCATTTATAAAAGAGTAAACCTGTTCGTTTGGTATAAACATAAGTGCATAATCGACTGTGTTTTCTTCAGGATTAATGTAGTTTCTCCCTTTAAGTTCATCAATTCGTTTAATCACATCCTGCAAAAAAGTCTTTTTATAACTCTCTTTCTGGGCCTCGTCTAACTGGTTATCTATCGCATCAAGATATTTCAGGTAATTGTCCAGTGGAAACTTGACATCCATGTTTAGTTTAAGTTTTTGAGGCAGCATGAAGGTATAATCAGGTCTGTCTGCCGTTGTATCCATCGTTTTTTGTTTGAAGTAGTTTATCCCCTCTATAAAGCCAGAGAGTCGTAAAACATCCTCAGCCATCCTTTCTCCCCAGTTACCTCTTGCCTTGCTGTTTGCAAGAGCCATTTGAAGTTTCCCCGTTATCTCCTGTAACTTGTTTGTTTGGTCAACGGCATTTCTAAGCTGAGTCGTAAGCATCCCGTACTTACTTTCCCTCTCCTTTTCCATCTGCGGCATGAGAGTTTCCACTTTTGTAAGCTCGTCCTTCATAACATTTAAAGTTTGATCTATAAGTTGCTTTTTACCTTCAAGTTCCTGTTTACCAAGTTGCTGCTGGTTTGACAGAACTTCATTTGCGACTTTTAAAAATTCCTGAGAGTTTTTAGACAGCACATCAAGCGAAAGAGCACCAAAAGAATCCTTAACTCTACAGAGGATCGTCTCAATCTCCTGGTTTTTTTGAGCTTGAGCCTCTTCGTAAATTTGCGATGCAAGCTTTTTTGCATCGTTACTATTTTTAAAGTTGAGAATAAGCATGATTATAATCCCAACAGTAGCACCAGATACAAAACCTATAATAAAATAAAAAGTTGTATTCATATACATAACTCCTGTCTTAAAATTTATAAAGTTTTCCAGGACTACATAAAATAATAACAATCTTTAATATTATAAAGAAGGCTTTTCACCTGTTTGTACATTCAAACAGTGCAAAAAAAAGAAGCTAGAGTAAAAAAAATCACAGTTCTTTAACTTTACGATAAAGTATTCAGGGAAATCTTACAAAATATTCAGGAAAATCTAACAATTTTTCGAAAAATAGTATTTCTTAGACTTAACAACGCAGAGAAAAAAAATTTGCGAGACAGAGAGCGAAAAAATTTAAGTTAATTATAAAAGATCAAAGCTCAATCTAGAAACTTCTTCTTTTTTTAGCCGCAGAACACTCAAGCTGAGGCGTTTGAGCAAAACCATGATACTTAAGTGAGTACCTGACTCTTTTTAAAAGCTCACTTCGTGTGATATTTCCAGAATTTTCCCGTAAATATTTGCATAAATAGTATGAAAAAACACCATTGTAAGAGCCATCGATGTAAGAATCTGCAGCAACCTGGTTATCTTTACAAGCTGTAAAGAGGGCAAAGTTTGTGCCTATCTTTTCTTTAACTCCTGAAAAAAGACTTCTTCTTGGCATGTCGTAGTCCATCCTGCATTCAATATCGGTTGGAGGATAAAGGTACTTGACTAAAAAAGTTTCTTCCTTCGGTAATAGTTTTAGACCAGCTAGCTCACGAGTACCAGTGCCTGAGTGACAGCTGTCAAGAATAATTTCAACATTAACCTGGTTATCGACAGAACCGAAAAGATTGTTAAGCTCATCATCGACTATATAAGTTCCTTCCCAATCCATATCATAAGGGCATAGTATCTCATCGAGATTATCTTTCAACTCATCACCATTTTTATCCACTATCTGTGAACCGTGACCTGAAAACTGAAACACAAGGATATCATCCTTTTTAGCTGATTTTGTGAGATAGGATAAACCATCAAGTATACTTTTTTTAGTTGCCCTTTCATCTGTAAGAACACGGATATCAGAGACCTCAAAACCAAAATATTTTAAAAGTATATCACGAAGGTTTGTAACATCATTTACACAACCGTTTAGATCACATCCAGGGATCTTATATTTGTTGATCCCAACCAGTAGAGCCTTTTTCATAAAAAACTCCTAGATTATTTTTTAATTTTGATAACATGAAATTTATCCATCTCCAGGTCTCGATTCTTCATCGCAAAATCATTAAATGTTTTAACATACTCATCGTTCGCATTGTGGACTTCACTTCCAACTGATATTATCGCTATATAAAAATCAGTCAGAGATTCTCCATATTTCCCCTTTCTGCTTTCAGCATGCCAGAGCATTCGAATCTCTACCCTTTCTTCATTGCACTTAAAACAGTAATACCCGGTTGGAAGAGAACAGCCCTGTAGCCAATGTTTGAGCTGTGAATCACCCGGATTATTTTCATACTTTTTTTTAAGATCCAGTAGAGCTTTATCTATTCTATTTTTTTCATCCTCTGCAAGTTTATTGTATCTTTCAAACTCATCTTTGTAAAGTTTAAACAACTCGTAACTTGATCTGTATCTATGCCAGAAGATAATACCAAGCGAGTTCAAGCAAACCATACCTTCATACCTTTCAATAAGAGTTTCAATATCTTTAAGAGCCTTAATATCCTCCTGACACATTTTCTTTTCCTCAATTGTCCCCTCTTTTTCAAGTTTTTCTAAAAGATCGGCATTCTTACCGATTTTTTCCCAATCTATATCAACTGGCGTTTGAGGTATTTTTATAAGTGCATCAGTCTCCTCAAAGATATAGTAAAGCGGGAAATGGTTAACCTGACCCAGGATCGTTAAAAAAGGGATGGTTCCCTTATATCCAGCTGTAATATTTAAGATAACTTCAGAGGAATAACCATCATCAGCTATATTGTATATCCTTTTGACAAGATTTGGCATCCCATCATTGCAAAATTTTTCCCTGTCTCTTACCTGTAGCCCTTCTATAACATCCAGATTTTCATTGAAGTTTATCATAGAACCACTATTCAACTTATTTTCGAGTACTTCTTTGATAATCATGGCAACAAGAGCGGAAGAGACCGAATCTGAGGCTAAAAGATATATTAAAAGATCAGCTTTAATCTCTTTCTGAATAGAAAGAAGGCTTTTGATCTCGGCACATGAATAATCACTTTTTTTTGCAAAATCTACCAGCGTCTTTTTTATTTTTTTTATTTTATCTTCCAGGGGTTTATAGCAAACAAAAGTTTTATCCTTAATATCGTCTAAAAATGCTATGATATCGCCATATTCATTTGACCTATCGTTTTGCATTGAAGTTTTATTATTTTGTATTTCTCTTCGTAAATTCGTTAACAAAGAAGTACCAACGGTGGCTATTATTTTAACCATTTTGTCTCCTCAAATAAAGAATTTGGATCAACTATTATAATTATTAAACAATATCAAACTTGAGCATAAATTTTACCAGACATTCCTCTGGTTTAACTATTATAATGATTAAACAAGATGGCCAAAAATCAAATAAAAAATGACTAAAAGGTTGTTAAATAAAAAAATTCAATACTCCTATAACAATACCAGCTATTGAACTTATAAGAGTAATTAAGATTAGCTTAGTCATCTTTTGCATCATAATGTTATTTTTTGCGTCGATTTCATCCATTTTCTTTTCAAGTAAATCTATTTTTTCACTCGTGTCTATCTTATAGTTGTTTATATCATTATTTAAACTTCTTGTAGCATCTGCTATCACTTCGTTCATATTGTTTATTCTTGTAAGTATTTCAGGTCCACCTATATCCTTCAACATTTTTATAATTTCATAGCTGCTTTCAGTTACTTTTCCAGTTGACTCAATAAGGTTTATCAACTTTTGCCTGGCTTCATCAAGTTCCATTTTTGCATTTTTGTAAGAATTAGCTTCAAAGTGAAGTTCTTTAAGATTTTCAACAAGTTTAATAGCTGTCTCTTCTGCCTCTAAAAATTTTTCTGCGTCTTGTGCCATATTATTATTCTCCTATTTCAATATTAAATTTTCACAATTTTCACTTATTTTTCCTAAGAGTGACCATGCAATTTTATAGGTAATATCTATAGGTAAATTCTTAATCAAGATCCGTAAAAATTTTCGATTTGAAAATTCTGTGATATCATTAATAAATTTTTGAGCATATTCCTTATTAATAAAATAGATTTTCGATATTGCCCAGGAAGCAAACTCATAAACTGAATCCTCATCTATATTATAATTTGACAATGCTGACGATATAGAGGCAAGAAAATTCTGCTTTGATACATCATAATTTCTATTTTTTGAAAAAGCTTCTGATAGAGCTCGCAACATAAGAAGAGATGGATGATCTGGATAACTTTCAAGATATCTTGCAACCTGACCTCTAAGTTCAGCGGCTTCGTTATTTGAGTTCACAGACTCAAAAATATTATAGCATTGATTAAAATCTATTTTTTCATCATGTATTAGCTCTTCAAGCTCTTCAGAATACTTTGTTGATTCAAGATATCGCAGGATTCTTTCTCTTATGGTTTTATCATCTGGTTTATCTATACAGGCATGAAACATCTCATTAAATGCCCTTATTCTACCTCTTTCTATCACCTCATATATAAATTTAAATAAAAGATTTGCCATTTCGATAATAAAATCGAAAAATTCGAGAGAATAGAACTTCATTGCCTTTTCAATCTCCACCTTTTTTCTGCTGAAAAGATAGCTTGAAACATATTTGCCATAATTCTCAATAATATCGTCTTTACTAGCACCAGAATATTGGATGTTGAACTCTTTTTTGTAATAATCTATAGTATAATCCGATATCAAACCAAGTATTACAAGCCTGTAAATGGCTTTTTCGATAATTACTTTCTGGCGATCAAATGTACTGTTATCCTCTAGAGCCACGTTTCTTCCAGAATAATCCGTTAATACTGACTCTATTGATGAAACTTTGAGGATTATTTCTCGCCTTTGAGTAAGATCTCCAAAATGTTGTAAAACATCTCTTACAACCTGTAGTTCTTTTTCAATCCCATGAAAAGCATTAAGATGAAAGTAAAGAGCTCTGGTTATATCATCATTACTATAATTAATTTCAGCATTTTTGATAATCGATGCAATTTCTTCTATTCCTGTATTTGGGTCAAGAAGTCTTTTTGTTCTTGCCGGATCATCGTTTGAAACTATTATACAGCATAATGATGTTTTTCTATTTCTCCCGGCTCTCCCGGCTTCTTGATAGAATGATTCTATAGAGTTTGGGATACCATAATGTATTGTATATCTTATATTTGGCTTATCTATACCCATACCAAATGCTTTTGTACAAACAAGTAATGGGATAATGTCCTTTTTAAATTCCTTTGTTACTTTCAGCTTATTATCATTAAAACTTTTTAAGTCCATACTTCGAGGGCTTCTACCACTATAAAATTCAGCTTTAATTTTGCATTTTCTTTTAATAAATTTTGAGACTTCGTCAACACCAAATTCTCCGTTTACATGAGGGCAGAAGATAAGCCCTGCAAAGGCTTCATCTCCAGCTTTTTGATAAAAATTTGACTTTGTAATATTAAAATATTCTGGTAAAAAATTTTCCAGATAACCAGATAGAACATCTATTTTTTCCTGAGATTTTGCATTCAAAACCTTATATTTTAGTTCTGGTCTATCAAATGTTTTTGGTGTAACTATAGCATCAAAGTCATCAATGGCAAGTTCTCTCTGGACATCTTTAAGTACAGCTCTTGATGCAGTTCCTGTAAGTGCAACGAGGGGGGGGATAATTTTTTCTTTAGAGCAATAATCTCTACTTATTCTTCCAATATTAAGATAAGCCGTGCGAAAATCATGACCCCACTCGGAAACACAGTGTGCCTCATCAATAACAATCATGGATATTGGCATACTAACTGTTAATTTTCTAAGTTCTTCTCTAAATTTTTTGTTTTGAAACCTTTCAGGAGAAACAAAGGTAAAAAAATATTCTCCCTGTCCGAAAAATTCTATTATTTCATTCATATCATCTTTATTATGCATATGGTATGAAATACCAATACATCTTGTAATTCCGTTTATTGAAAGATTATATATCTGATCCTCCATAAGAGAGATTATAGGATCAACTACGAGAGTTCTGCCAGGTAAAAGAAAGGATGATAGCTGATAGATCAATGATTTTCCAGATCCAGTTGGGAGCAGAACCAGAACATCTTTTCCATTAAGGATTCGGGATATTGCGTCATATTGTCCTTCCCGGAAATTTTCCTTTCGAAATAGATATCTTAAAAAATATTCTATATCTTCCTGCTCAAAATTGCTAATATTATTTTTTAAAATATTTGTTGAAAAGGGCGAACATGCTATCTGGAAAGGAAAATACATATTTTGAATATAAAATGCTGGAATTTCAGATTTATATTTACCTGTAAAAGAGATAAAAATAGAACTTGAAGATGGAAGATCATCTTTATTTTCATAAAAACCAATTTTTGGTTCTCCATCATTAACTTTATAGGCATAAAGTTTAGCAATCCTTTTAAAGGTCTCTATAAAATCGATTACCGCATTTTTAAATATGGATGATGCAAGTTCTTCATTAAATATATCAGATTCATTTAAATCGGTTAAAATAACCCATTTTGAAGGATCACTCATATCCAGAAATTCAGATTTAATAGCCTGGAGAATTGTGTTTTGAATCTGATGAACAATTTTACATGCAAGAACATATGATACAGCATTTTGGTTAAAGAAATCAATATTATTAGTGTCTAAATTACTTTTTGATGGTGAAGATATTGAAGAAAATTTTGACTTTAGTAAAGAAATATTATCACCTGTTTTTTCATTTATTTCTTTAGCCGATATATGAATCACAGTATAGCCATTTTCTCTTAAAACCCTATCTTTCTCTTCTTCCCACTGTTCAATCTTATCGTGAAGTGGTCTACCTATTTCGACAATTATTTTTTCTTTAAGTTCTGGATGAAATATTGCAAAACCAACTCTTACATGATTTGTCGAACTATCATTTTTGTCTATCAAACTTGAAATTTCAATCTGAGGAATAGTAAATGACTGATAATTTGCACCTAAAATCTCCGGTAAAATTTTATAATAGAATTCTTTTTCTTCTTCAGTGTTTAACCATATATCATTTATGCTTGTTGAAAACTTAGAGTTCATAAAAGCTTTTTTAAATTTACTAAATGAATCATAATTGAGCAGATTCTTATCTAAACTTTCAAACAAACTCTGCAATTTGCCTTCAAGATCATTTGATAAAAAAGTAAAAGTTCCTCTTGTATATATTTTTTTTAGCACTGAAATAATACTGTTTTGCTCTTCGTTAAAAGAAAGATATCTTTCTTTAACAGGATAATCAACTCTCCACTGCGATAAAAGGTTTAAAAAACTATCATCTATATCATCCTGATAAATTTTGTTAACTAAATTTTCAGGCAACGCACTGCTTTGAAAAATTTGAGTTTGAAAATTTTGAAAGATGCTTCTAAAATTTATAATTTGAGGTAATCCAGGGTAATCTTTTATTTTACTTTCCGTATCCGTGAATTGTGCTTTTTTATCATCTATTTTCTCATTGTCATTTGTATTTATAACATGATTATCTGAGTAGCTATTACTGGTATTTTGTTTTTTTAGATGCTCTTTATTTAAGATATCCTGCCCTTCTCCATCTGAACCGAGATAATTGGTATTTACATCGTCAGAATCAATATAATCCCTGTTCAAAGATCCATTAATTGCAGATATATCTATAGTATATCTACAAATCGGATAATTTGAACAGCCGTAAAATTGTGAACCAGGCTTGGAACCTGCTTTAGCCGTTCTTAAAACGAGACGGCCTCCACATCGTGGGCATCTAAAATCACTCATAATATTACTCCATTCCGATATGACAAAAAGTATTCAATGTACCACTTTATAAATAAAAAATCTTTAATTAGCTTTTAATACAAATTAAAAATATTTTCCAATATAAATCGTAGGAGCTATATAGTATGTACCAAAACCAAAATAAAAGCCATTACTTGTGATATATTCACCACCAACGCCAATATAAGGCATTATAAAACATACTGTCCCCCATTGCCAGTAAAAATTGAACTTATTAAACTCTACAGGGGTAAAAAAGGTCTTGAAAGTTATACCGAAAAGTATATTTATATAAGTAACATTTGTAATAGCTCCATCTGCATTATACTTAATATTAATTCCAACAGCATTAATGTCAAATCCTAAAGCAAAACTAAAGTTCCCGTTAGAATCCTGAGCTGCAACAATATTATTGGCAGAAATAACAAGTAAAACAACCATGCAAAGTATTGTAAATTTTTTCATTTTTCCTCCATTAAATTAATTTAAAGCAGTACATTGAATCCTAATTATTTAGATATTTTTTACGGATATTTCTTACAATATATCTTTGAAAATTATTATTTTTTGCCTTATTCATTATGCATCAAACTATCTGCAATAGATAAATTTAAAAACTGCCTTTAATAAATAGATCTAAAATCTATCTTTAATAGACAAAATAATAAAAAACATCTATGGCTTATCTGAAATAATGCAATAGCCAGAAAGAAAATTCTAAAAAATTTAGTTTTGAATTTTTGAAAATGAAAGTAAAGAAAGATAGATTTTAGATTTCATCTGATAAAAAATCTAAATTATTAGCCAAATTTCAGTTAAAATTACCAGACAGGTAATTGATAGCATATATTCATGTAACTTCCTTATCTGTCTACCTATCCTGAAGACTACGTATATATTCAATTTCCTTTATAAAGTTACTGATATCAAATTTAAATTTTTGATCTAAAATGGTTACATACATTTCGATGATGCCTTTATTTATTGCTTCAACAATCTGATCTATCAAAAAATTTATCGAAATTAATCCGGATTCAGATTCATTTGTTTGAATATCAATATCTTTCACTATATCCTGCCCGCCAATATTATATATTATAGATTTCCTATTACCGGATAAAAGTATTTTTAGAAATGTTATATTAGTTACAAGTATCTGAAAATCAACAAAATTTTGATCTTTTTTTTCTTTATCGTTTATTAAAAGTAAGCTTAAATCTCCATTCATTTGACTCCAACCCATTAATACAGAACACTCTACAACACCATTACCCGGGAATCTGTGCCAGGTATTAAAAAAAGAATCTCTTAATGCGCTAAGTTTTCGTCTTCTAATAACGAATAAGAGATAATCGGTTAAAATAACAATAATAAATGCGCCAAGTATAAAAGTTACTATTGGTAATAGATATAATCTTAAGTATCTAGCTTTTAACAATATCTCAACTTCCAATATAAATATACTAAAATTTATATCTATCATATATACCTCCTTTGCTTTCGAGACTCCAACTACTTAAATTTTCATACAATCATTTGCTGTATATATAAACATAGGTTTTATTGTAGATTTATTAGTATTTGATAAAAAAATTTCAAATCTGTATCCTCCTTCTTAACTCTTTTTTATAAAGTTAGAACTACTATAAATAAAAACTCTAAAACCTGAAAAATATCTATAAAATATAAAAAATCTTTTTAGATCAATATATAAGATATTTTATTCAAAAAATCTTACATCTTTTAAATCTTCTGTCTTTAATATATAAATTTTATCCTAAAATGGTAATTTTAACGACTATTATTCATCCTCAAGTCATCCTTAAATAAAAAAAGAGGATTTAAAACCCTCTTTTTATATTTACTTGTGATAATTCTATAGAAATACAAATACAGCAGCTATAAATGTAAAATCCCTTTATGTTGGCATTAGCCAAGAGAAGCAGGTCTTAAAT
>JAAYUW010000185.1 GCA_012517545.1 Exilispira sp. | reverse complement strand
AGAGAAAGGGATCGGAACCTCTATATATTATCCACTTCCACTTCATCTTCAGAAATGTTTCAGTTACCTTGGGTATAAAAAAGGTGATTTTCCTGTTTCAGAAAAAATAGCTGAAAGCATTTTAGCTTTGCCTATTTTTCCAGAACTAACTGAAAAAGAAGTTGAATATGTTTGCGATAATATAAAGAAATTTTACAAAATTTAATCACTAACTATACAGCATAAAGATAGAATTGCAATATTTATCACTATTCGCTTTTTTATTGTAGTTGTGAAGAGCCTATCTTGTTTTATTTACGGGTAAACAACTCTATGCAAGTTGTATTCCTCTTTGAAACGCTTTAATATTTAATTCAGCTATTTTTTCTGAAAGTTGCGATCTTAAAACAGTTTCCCAATCTATTTTCTCAAGTCCAAGCTTCTTTATCACAACTGCCAGCAAAAGAGTATTTTGAACTTTCGTATTTCCAAGTTTTTTTGCTTCAGAAAATGCATCGATAACGAAACAATTTTTAACTTTTTCTTTAATCTTTTTATCTATATCTGAAGGATATGTTTGACTCCCAATAAGTACAGGAACCGGGAGTATTTCATAGTCGTTTATTATAAGATAGCCTTCTGGTTTAAGATAATTAAGCCATCTAGCTGCTTCGATTTTCTCAAATGAAAGAATAACATCTGCTGTTTTTTCTGAAATCAGAGGGGAATAAACTTTTTCACCATACCTTATTTGAGTTGAAACGGAACCACCTCTTTGAGCCATTCCGTGAATTTCAGACATTTTGACATCAAATCCTGCAAACACAAGCCCCTCACTTAGAATCTTAGCGGCAAGTATTGTACCCTGTCCTCCGACACCAACTATAAGAACATTTTTTATTTCATTTGACATTTATTTCTCCTGCTATTATTAAACTAATAATAAACAACAAAATGTACTTCTATTAGCTTGTTATTTAAGGTTCTATTGAAATACAATATCAATATCTTCTGACTATTATCACTATATCTTCATAGATACTATCTACTTATGCATTTTCTATCAGTGACATTGCACCATATTTGCATAACTGACTGCAAACACTGCATGCTATACAGCTTGACGGATCTATCTTCATTATATTATTTTCAAATGATATCGCTGGACATCCTGTTCTAATGCAGGATTTGCATCTTTTGCATTTTTCAGGATCTATTTGATAATAAGCCTTCTTTCGTCTTTTTATCTCTTCTTTAATAAGTGCACATGGTTGTTTTGCAACTATAACAAAGATATCATCTGTATTCATGGCTGTATCAACTGCTTCTCTTGTTTCCTGAAGGTTGTATGGGGATACAACTCTAATATTATTTTCTTTTACACCTATTGATTTGCATAACTCAACAAAATCAACGATTGGCGCTTCTTTTCCCATCAAAGTTTTACCTGTTCCAGGATTATCCTGATGTCCTGTCATCGCTGTGATTCTATTATCAAGTATCACTATGGCAATATGAATATTGTTGTAAATGGCTTCAATAAGACCAGTTATACCGGAGTGATAGAATGTTGAATCTCCAATGACTGCAAAAACTTTTTGATCTCTTCCCTCAAGGTCTATTACCTTTTGCATACCAATACCAGCAGAAATAGACGCTCCCATACATATAACTGTATCCATAGCATTTAGTGGAGGCATCATACCAAGAGTATAACAGCCAATATCACCTGTAATTATTGCTTTTTTCTTCTTCGAAAGCTCATAAAAAATCCCTCTATGAGGACATCCAGCACATAAAACCGGAGGTCTACCAGGGATCGCAAGATCAAGTTGTATACTCTGTGATTTATCCTCTTTTTCAAGATTAAAAGCCTTTCGAATGATATCTGGATTTAGTTCATCACATATTGGTATAATTTCTTTTCCAATGCAGTTTATCCCCATGGCTTTAATCTGTAATTCCAGGAAGGGATCGTTTTCTTCAATAACATAAATCTTTTCAAAATGTGATGCAAACTCTTTGACAAGTCTTTTGCAAAGGGGGTAGGTTATACCAAGTTTCAGGTAACTTACAGAATCACCAAGTATTTCTTTCGCATACTGATAACTTATCCCACTTGTAATGACTCCAGTTTTTTCACCTTTAAATCTATTATTCAGGTTGTATTCTATCTTATTGAGTTCAGAGGAATAACTATATTCTTCAACGGCTTCAAGTCTTT
>JAAYUW010000184.1 GCA_012517545.1 Exilispira sp. | reverse complement strand
ATTCGATCTTTACGAAATGTATTTGGTATTTTTAAGATATACACGACAAGGGTTGGGAATGGTCCTTTCCCTACAGAGCTAAATGGAGAACTTGCTGAGAAAATAAGGATAAGCGGTGCTGAGTTTGGGTCAACTACAGGAAGACCAAGAAGAATAGGATGGCTTGATCTTCCTATGATAAAGTACTATTCAACTTTAACCGGGACAACTCATCTTATAATAACAAAGGCGGATATCTTTAAGGGGTTTGAATCCTTCAAAGTTTGTGTTGGTTATCAAAATAATACAACATTACAGATAATAGACGATTACCCTCCTGCAAGTATTCATCTTCATACTCCAATATTACAGGATTTTAAAGGATTTGAGGATTTCGATAGCAAAGAATTTTTAGATTTTATAAAGTTTATAGAAGATTATACATGCCTTCCTGTTTATATTGTATCTACAGGTGCTGAAAGGGATCAATTCATCTTGCTTAATAAGTAATGCAGATTGTACGAGCTTGTATTAACAATAAAATAGATCTATTTTATGTATATTGCATGTAGTTTTGGTATCTTTACTAAAAAAAGGATTCTATGGAAAGTGATAGTTTTTTTAAATCTTTTTTCGATAATGATTCTACAAAGGATAAGATAATTTACTCTTCATTGCAGATTCTTGAACAAACAAATTATCAGAGTATGACCACAGCAGCCATAGCAAAACGTGCACAGATTGCTGAAGGAACAATATATAGATACTTCAATTCCAAAAAAGATATTTTGCTTGCAATGCTTGATGAAGTAAATGATTTCTTTGTTGAAACCTTTTTTAAAGGTATCGATAACTCGGTATCATTAATGGAAAATTTTCAAAAGATAGGTTTGAACTTTTTTGAGAAGAAAAATGAACTTGTAAGTCTCTATAAGGTCATATTTAAGGTATTTTCAGAAATATCGGATGATGATGTTAAGAAAAAATTCAGTAACATTTATGAGCGAATTTTAAAAAAGATAGAAAACCTTTTTTGTTCTTATGAAAATTCTAAACCTCTTGATTCACAAAATGTTGATAGTATTCCTCTTCCTCTTATAGGAGCATATTTCTTATGGGGAGCTGGTGAACTACTCTGGAAGATGGATATAGTCACCGATGGAAAAGTTTTGAATCAGAAGCTTATCGAAACTATGCTTGGTGCAATCTTCTCAATGGTAGATTCACAAAATAAGGATCGATAAGTTATTTTTAAAGGAAAGAAGATGAGTTTTAAAAAGGATCATTTAAATGATTTTGAAAAATATACATTTCTTATAACCGGTGCCTCAAGTGGAGTAGGAAGATCTCTTACCATAAAGCTTGCATCACTTGGAGGAAAATGCATAATTACTGCAAGAAGGATAGAAATACTTGAAAAAATAAGAGAAAATTTTCCCAATAATATAATCAAGGCTATAGAGGCAGATTTGTCAACGAAAGAAGGCATACAGAATCTTTTGATGCAGATTGAACCATATAAAGATAAGATAACACATGTTATTAATAATGCTGGATCCGGGTATTTTGGTCTATATAAAAATATGGATGCAGAAATAATATACAGTATGATAAATCTAAATATTGTTACACCTTCGATAATTACAAATTATTTTGTAAAGAATTTTTATAATGGATTCATTAATGAAAATATTAATAACATTGCAGAAATAAAAGCTGATAATGAGGTTTCGGCTTCAGGAGTAAAAAATAGATACTCTGAAAGGTTATTGCACATAATAAACATAGGTTCTGTTGCTGGTGTTCTTCCTAACCAGGGAATAGCCATTTATAGTGCTACAAAATCATATATTGATACTTTTACAAAATCTTTGCAAGCTGAAAAGAGAAAAAAGGATAAAATATATTTTACATTAATATTACCGGGAGCCATTAAGACAGAATTTTTCGATAGAGCAGAGAAGAATAAAGGAGCTCAAAAGATAGGCTTACCGCTTTTTGAGATGAAGGCTGAAAAAGTTGTAAATAAGATTATAAAGAGTATAAAAAAACGAGATAAAATAGTATATATCCCATCGATATTATCAGTTCTTCCTTTTTTAAATCTATTATTTGGAAGATTTGCTCGAAATCTTGGACCTATACTTTTTAAGGAAGAATAAAAATAAATATTAAAATAAAAAGCTCTCTATTGTTCGGTACCTTTTTCCTTATGAAAAACCTTATGTATAAGTCCTTGATACTTTTCTTCAACATACTTTCTTTTAATCTTAAGACTCTGCGTAAGTTCTTTTCCTATTTCAAATGTGTTTTTAACTGGAATAATTGTGGCTATCTTTTCAAATGGTTTGAACCCTGCTTCTTTCGAGATAAGTTTGTTTACTTCACTTTTTAAAACCTGTAATATTTTAGGGTGTTTTATAACTCCCTCATCTAGTATCTCTGATATTGGTATCTGATAAATATGAGCAAGGTTTTCAAGCTCTTCTTCATCTATGGCAAGTAGAGCTGCAAGATTCTTTTTATCCTGACCTAAAACCACTGCATGAGCTATCAAAGAGCATTCCTTAAGTTTATCTTCTATCTTTTCAGGTTCTACATTTTCGCCACCTGAAAGCACAATAGTATCTTTCATTCTTCCAACTATTACGATATCATGGTTGTAAGATTCTATAGCAAGATCTCCAGTATTAAGCCATCCATTTGAAGTTAAAACTGCTCTTGTAGCAGCGGGATTTTTATAGTAACCCGACATCACCTGAGGTCCTTTTACAAAGAGCACTCCCTTTTTTCCTATTGTTACCTGCTTCCCATCCTCATCGACTATAAGTATCTCCGTGTTATCGAACGGTGTTCCAGTGGCACCGATGGTATTTTTTTCATAAGTTCTAGATAAGATACCAGGAGCACATTCTGTCATACCATATGCGTTTAAAAGAGTGATGCCAATGGAGTTAAAAAAAACATCGAGATAAGCAGGCAAAGAACCTCCACCAGAGATGGCTCCTCTTAGCTTTCCTCCAACTTTTTCCTTTATTGGTTTAAAAATAAGCAGTGATAAGAATTTCAATGGAGAAAGTATAAGCATTCTAAGGATATGGAAAATTGTTTTGCTAACCTTTTCAATAAAAAGTTCTCTTCTAAAAATAATGGTAGAGTTTGTAAGATATTGATGTGAAAATAAATAGTATCTTCCTATGGAAACAAAAAATTTAAAGAGAATTTGATTTAGCTTTTTTTGAGTTTTTATTGTTTTTATAAGTTTTTGATAGATCGACTCCCATATTCTAGGAACAGATATAAGAATATCAGGTTTTTCATTTGCAATATCATCGGGGAAATGCTTTGTATCTGAGTAAGAAAATGTCATACCACTTGATATCCCGCAGTATTCAAAGGCTCTATCAAAAACATGCCATGATGGAAGTATAAGAACAGTTTTATCACCTTTTTCCTTATTAAGTTTCAATCTTGGAGTATTAGCCCTGACATTTTGCATAAAATTTCTATGGTTTAGCATGACTCCTTTAGGGTTACCTGTCGTTCCCGAAGTATATATTATGGAAACAAGAGTTTCTGGATTAATATCTTTTGAAAGTTTTTCTATAATATTTTTTTCCTGTTTTAGAATCTCTTCTCCCTGTATGTAAAGTTCAGTATAAGAAACAACAGGGATATCTGGATATAATGATTTAAAATAGGAAATGTCGTTATCAGAAAAGGGGTCTATTATAAATATCTTTTTTAATGAACTGAAAGTTTGAAGCTGTATATTAAGTTCATCATCAATATCAGCAGAATCCTTAACTTTTTCAATATAATCGATGAGTCCCTTTAAACTTTTAAAATCTTCTATGATAAGGTAGCTAGAATCACTATGGTTAAGTATAAATAAAGTTTCAATAAAAGGAGTATCTGAAGCTCTTGGTACAGAAACAGTCTTGTTTATCATCAAGGCAAAATCTGTAACTATCCACTCATATCTATTATTGCAAAAAAAAGCAACATGATCATTTTCCTTTATACCTTCTTTGAAAAAACCGCAGGCAAGATGTTGAATATCAAGATAAAAATCTCTGTATTTTTTCTCAACCCAACTACCATTGAACCTGAATTTATGAGAAATCCTATCCGGGTAAAGTCTGGATATCTCTGCAGGCAGGTCTGTAAGTACTTTTTGGGAAGATAGTTTAAAATTGTTCATTATTGATGCTACCTCATATTTTTACATAGTATAAAGAAAATTATTAGAAAATCAAAATTAATATTTTTTTCAAAAAATTTTTACAAATTATTTAGCTTTGATATTATTAAAAAAATGGTGCTCAATAAATGAGGGATAAAAATTTTTAAAATATGTTACAGTCGAAAGTCGGGGAATAATATTTTTATATAACAGTCGAAAATACAACAATCTAAAGTCTGGAACCAATATTTTTATAAGTTACTTTGAGACTTACAGGCTTATTGATCTTTTCCTGAACTTATAATTTTTAATACTTCCGCTTAATGCTTACTTTTTAACATTAAAGCGATATTTGTATATCAAAGTATATGCATACTCGTTCATCCGGTAAGTGTATGCTTATTTAAAAAAAGAAATGTATAAATCCTTATGACTTAACCTGAAAAAGAAGCGAATAGTAAAAATAGGTTCTTCGCAATTTTTCTTTGTATGGCAAGGTTTTGAAAACTAATGAAGAGTGATAAGATCAGAAAATATGAAACAATTCCATATTCAGTGGCATATTTTAGATAGATGTAATTTACGCTGCACACATTGCTATCAAGATAATTACTCAAATAGCCAGGAACTAGATTTAAATTCTCTTACCAGGATAGCTGATAATCTTAATTATTCCATGAAAAATATGCATAGACACCTTAATCTTTCAATAACCGGAGGTGAACCTTTACTTAGCGATCATTTGATTGAACTTATGAAATATATAGATAATCTATCTTTTATAGATCAGGCGAATATAATTACAAACGGCACTTTACTGGAAGAAAAACTTGCAGATTTAAGCAAAATAAAGAAATGCCAGAAAATATTTATTTCACTCGATGGAACTTGCAGTGATTCAAATGATTCCATCAGGGGTAATGGCGTATTTGAAAAGGTGATTAAAGGGATTTCAAATATAGATAGAGATCGTTTTGAAGTTTTTTTAATGTTTACTCTTATGAAATCTAACTTTAAAGATGCTTTTGTTCTTGATGAGTTCATAAAAACTTGTAATCTTGATGGTGCTATTATTGAAAAGTTCGTTCCTCTAGGAAATCATGATAAAAATTTTAAAAATGTTGTTACAAAGATTCATTTGAAAGAACTATATGAATATTATCTTACAAAATATCATTATTCAGTTGATAGAAGTTTTGAGATCAGAGCCTTGATGATAAAAAGGAATAGCCATAAAGATATAATATTCCCTTTTTTTTCAGGAAAGAACTACTATAAGGATAAAATGGAGATAAAAAAAGGGATATGCATAGCAGGTTCTGATGGAGTTGCTGTCATGCCAGATGGCTCAATATTTCCTTGTAGAAGATTACCTCTACCACTTGGTAACATATTGGATGCAAGCCTTGATAAGATATTAGAATCAAACAAGATATATCAGAATCTCAGAAAAAGAAGTTTGATAAAAGGTAAGTGCAGTACATGTGAAAGTACCGAGTGTTTTGGTTGTAGAGCGATGGCTTATGCTGTTTCTAAAAACTACCTTGCAGCTGATCCGCATTGCTGGAAAGAAATATAATAATCAAGAAGTTTAATCAGGAAAATAGATGGGAACCTTAAATCAAAAGATAGCTCATACTTTTAGATCGTTATCGAATAGAAATTTTAGAATCTTTTTTATAGGGCAGGGGATATCAGTTATAGGAACCTGGATGCAACAGGTCGCTATTGGATGGCTCATATACAGGTTGACAAACTCGGCCATTGCTCTTGGATTTTCAACTTTCTTAACACAGATTCCAGCTCTTTTTTTATCTCCACTTGCAGGAGCATATATAGATAAGGTAAACAAATTAACCATCGTAAAGGTTATGCAGGCTTTGATGATGCTTCTAGCTTTTACTCTTGCTTTTTTTACTTTGTCTAATCTTATTACAGTTCAACTTATATATATACTTTATACTATTTTAGGCATCTGCAATGCAATAGAAATACCAGCCAGGCAATCTATGTTTGTCGAGATGCTGGACAATAAAGAAGATCTTTCGAATGCTATAGCATTAAACTCCAGTTTATTCAATGCTGCAAGATTGCTTGGTCCATCAATAGCTGGAGTTCTTTTGTTAAAGATATCTGAGGGAGTCTGTTTTTTAATAAATGGCATAAGCTTTGCAGCAGTTTTAATCTCTTTATTTATGTTAAGGCTAAGACCCCACAGGACTCAACATGATTCAGAACCCTTTTTTCAATCACTAAAAGAGGGATTTATTCAGGTTAAAAAAAATCCATATATTTTAAATTCACTTATTTTACTGGCCTGTTTCAGCCTGTTTGGTGTTTCATTCACGACAATATTGCCAGTAATAGCAGTAGAGATCTATCATGGTTCTTCAAGCACTCTTGGATTTTTGATGAGCAGTCTTGGATGTGGTGCTATGATTTCTACACTTTATCTGGCTTCAAGAAGAAATATGGGCCAGATACGTTATATAATATTTTACGCTTCGGTAGTATTCAGTATATCTCTAATATTTTTTTCTATTTCCAGCAATTTTGCTCTTGGTATAATTATGATATTCATTGCGGGAGGAGCCATGGTTCTTCAAAGTGCTTCAACAAATACGCTTCTTCAGATAACAATATCGGATGAATATAGGGGAAGAGTCATGGGGCTTCATACATTTGCCTTTAGAGGGATAATGCCTTTTGGGTCTATGATAATAGGATTCCTTGCTGAAAAACTAACAGCTTCAATATCTTTGGTCGCATGTGGCTTTGTTTGCCTTATAGCATCAATAATGCTGGGCACAAGATTACTCAAAAGTGACTGATCAAAATCTACCTTTAATTTTGATGGTGAAAACATATATCAAAATTTGAATAACATGCAAAAAAAGGTATAATTATTTTATGAAAAAATGCTTGATGTTAATAATATTTATACTTTTAACTTTAGTTTTTTTGTCATTAAATAATTTTTTAGATTTAACTAATTTATACAATAGTTTTTTAGATCAGTCAGAATATATATCTTTCTTCGAATCTAATATAAAGTTATGTCAGAACGGTTCAGTTATAATAAGAGAGAGAATAACTCTTAATGCTCAGAATATATATATTAAGCATGGGATTTATATGATTTTACCAAAATACAATAGGACAAACTTTTTAATTTATAAATATACAAATCCAGTTATCTATAATGCTACTATTGATGGAAAAGAGGTTTCTTATTATTTAAGTGATGATTCGGAAAATTATAAATTACGTTTAGGTAATTATGGAATAATGATTTCTAAAGGGTTGCATATCTATGAAATAAATTATAAACTATGTAATATTATTTCTAAAAAAAATGGTACTGGAATTTTTAACTTTAACATAGCCGGTGGAGTCTGGGATTTTCCAATAAAAAAGTGCAAGATTTCTGTAGAATTTGAAGAAAAAGATTTAAATATTAATGATATTAAATTTAAACAGATTAAAGCTTACAATTCACCAGATAGAAACAATAAAAACTGTTATTTTGTTTATTTTGAAAGAAATGCTAAAGAGAAAATAGTTTTCGAATCAACAACCAATTTTGTCAGCAAAAAGGGATTTAAAGTGATTCTTAAGTGGAAAGATAATGGAACATTTCTTAAATTGGATAGTTTATCAAAAGAAATATCGAAATTTTTTCTATTGAATAATAATCTTAAGTATTCGTTTGCTGGAATTATATTTCTCCTTATATACTGCTTTATTACATGGTATTTTTTTGGAAAAGATCCAGAATTAAAAGAAGTTAACAAAGAAAATTTAGATATAATAGATAGGCTATCTCCAGAAGAAATTCTATATTTAAAAATATGAAATTTGATACTGATTTTTTAAACTTAGCTCTTATAGATATGGCACTAAAAAATTATATAAAAATAGATTTAAACGAAGGGTATTTTATTTTATATAAAAAGGCTAAAGATAAATTAAAACTTTCAGTGGTAGAAAAAATTATCTGTAAAAACTTTTTTTTCGGTGATTTAAAAGAGTTTTTACTTGGTCCTGAAAGTAAAGATATCTATAAAGAAACTATAAAGGAAATAAAAGAATACCTAAAACTCAAATATAAAGATTACTTTAGGTCAAATAAAATATTGGTATATATTGGTATATTAATTTCAATATTTATTTTTTTTATTCCCTTTTTTTCTCAAAGTTTAGAATTTATTATTACCTTTATGTTTTTTTGTAATATTATATTCTTGTTGCTTGCATTTCTTTATATTAATTCTATTATAATTAAAAATCTTAAAGATATCAATTTACTTGAAAAAATAAAGTTTCTTTTTATCGATATCATTTACCTTTTTGTATTATCCTTATTTTTTAAGAAAACTTTATTTTTATATATTGATAATGATTTATTATTAAATATTATTTTCGATATTATACTGCTAATTATAATAGGTATAAATTTGATTTTTATAAAGTGTATAAAAAAACCAGTAAAAAAAAATTTATATATTTTCGAGGAGATTAAATATCTTGAAAATTTTTTTAATTCTTGCATCAAAAATAGAAGTCTAAACATTGATACCTTACATAGTAGTTTTAAAAATGATGCTATTCATAAAGATCTATACAGTTTAGTTCCCTATGCAATAGCTTTAGATATTAGCAGTGAGTGGTTTATTCTATGTGATGAATATTGCAGATCAAATAATTTTATTAAAGATACTAATATTATTTTTTCTTTTAATTTTGGAAATGAAACTAATTTTTCTTTTTTAAATTTGCATGCAACATTTAAGAATTTTTCAAATATTATAAATAATATTGCCACAAATAATAAGCATTCATCCTTTAGTAATCTTTTTAGTGGTATTAAAGGTGGCGGTGGATGGTAATTTTAGATATTAATCTAGTCTTTAATTATAGTTGAATAAAAATAGCAAAGGAAAAAAATGTTAGCAAAGAAACTTGTTGGAGAAAAATGTTACCTTTCTCCATATGAACCAGAATATAGTGATCTTTTTTATGAGTGGCTTAATGATCTTGAAGTTATTTTCACATTAACCTTAATAAATAAAACAATAAGCCATTTTATAGAAAAGGAAAACATGCTGAGGCTTTGCAAAGAGCATAACTACCTTATTGTTGACAATAAATCAGATAAAATCATTGGAGGGTGTGGTTTTTAAGATATAGATCATATCAATCAATGCGCTTATGTTGGTATAATAATAGGTGATAAAAGTTATTGGAATAAGGGTTATGGTACAGATGCTCTAAAAACTCTTGTATCTTTTGGCTTTAATTATCTTAATTTGCATAATATTAGTTTGATGGTTTATTCTTTCAATAAAAAAGCTATTCACTGCTATGAAAAAGTTGGGTTTAAAATCGTGGGGAATAGACGAGAAAGCTTTGTTCAAAACAAGGTGCGTTATGATGAAGTCATAATGGTCATAATCCCATCAGATCTTAAAAACTAAATAATATATGAATGAAATTATTTTTATATTACTATTTTCAATCCTTTTAATGATTATTATATATTTTATAGGTTTTAGGATTGGCAAGAACTCCAAAATCGATAAGAATCGATCAAAAAGTGAAAAATTACGTATCTGTCCTCTATGCGGTTCTAAGTTAACTAAAGGCACCGATTGTGTCGTTGGTGAGTACCTTATAGTAAATGGTAAGAAAAAAGTCTATATCTATGGTTGCAACTATTGCTATAAGGGGAATAAAACTGGCAAACGGATAGATTTATAGACTTTTTATAGACAAACTTCATTCCTTAATAACCTCTTTTTTGTAAGATCTAATAAAAACTTTTCACCTGGATTTTATATTATTAACGTTGATTTGGTAAAAAAATCTAAAAAATAAATGCATTTAGAATCTTTTCGAAATTTATTGTAAAAATCATTAATGATGCTATTTAAATATGGTGTTTTATTTAAATGAGGAGAATTTATGAGTTATAGAGACGATATATTAAAAAAAATAAGCTCAAAAACAGTCGTTGTTGGCATCTTAGGCCTTGGTTATGTTGGTCTTCCTTTAGCGGTTGCATTTGCAAAGAATAAGGTTAAAGTCATTGGATTTGATAAAAGCGATAAAAAGGTTGAAGCCGTAAATATGTCCAATAATTATATACAGGATGTTGATCCAGCTGTTTTTAACGAAGTCGTTAAAAACGGACTTCTCACTGCTACAACAGATTTTACCAGGATTAAAGAGTGTGATGCTCTTATCATCTGTGTCCCAACACCGCTGGATAAATTTCAAGAACCAGATATGTCATATATTGAGTCAGCATGCCTTGATATAGCGAAAAATATGAAAAGAGGTACCTTCATTTCTCTTGAGAGCACAACCTATCCTACCACTACCGAAGTTTTTATGAAGCCTATCATAGAGAAGACCTCTGGCTTAAAAGAAAATATTGACTTCTGGCTTTGTTTTTCACCCGAAAGAGTAGATCCAGGTAACAAACAGTATAAGACTGAAAATACGCCTAAAGTAATCGGTGGCCTGGGTCAGGATGCTCAGAAAATAGCATTAGAATTATATAAAATAGCAATAAAACAGCTTTATCCTGTTAGCTCACCAAGAGCAGCGGAAATGGTCAAGATTCTTGAAAATACATACAGACTGGTAAACATTTCTCTTATCAATGAGCTTGCTCTGCTTTCTGGTAAGATGGATATTAACATCTGGGAAGTTATAGAAGCTGCTAAAACCAAGCCTTATGGTTTTCAGGCTTTTTATCCTGGTCCAGGTATAGGTGGTCACTGTATCCCTCTGGATCCATTTTACCTTGAATATGTCGCAAAGGGTTTTAATTTTGATCTTACGATGATACATACAGCGGGGCAGATAAATAACCTTATGCCTTATCGTATGATGAACAAAATCTCTTATGCTTTAAATAGACAAAAAAAACCCCTCAATGGTTCGACTGTCCTATTCTTAGGAGTAGCCTATAAGCCAGACATAGATGATTCAAGAGAAAGTCCCGCTCTTCTTGTAATGGAACAGGTTGCAAGAAAAGGAGCAAAAGTCATATATCATGATCCGTATATTTCCACTGTTGTTGATGACAATGGTCACAGCTACAAGGGAGTAGATTTAACAGATGAACTGATAGGTTCTGTTGATTGTGTGGTATTTACAACAAACCACTCATGCTTTGATGTCGACCGTATAGTTAGCAAAGCAAAACTTGTTGTGGATCTTCGAAATGCTGTTAAGCAGGTCCATATTGAAAATGATAAGGTTTTTAAACTTTAGAAGGTAAAACTTTAAGATTCTAAATCTTAAACATAATGGTGAATGTTTGATTTTATATTAGGGCAATTAAATACTTAATAAAAATCAATCTAACGATGCTATTTATATGAAAAGCTCGATTCCATGGGTTGAACTTGTATTTAACTTTTTTGTAATTGCCACCATTTTGATTTTATTGCAGATGAATGTAAAAAAGAATTACTTGCCTTTTACTATCTACATTGTAATCTTTTATATATAATAAGACATAATAAATGATTTGTTTATAGGAGGAAAATTATGCCAGAGTTTGCAAATCCTTTCGCAGGTAATACTTCTAAAAAATTAACTGATCAGGAGTTAATAAGATCTATAAGATTTATGATTGCTGCGGAATATGAAGCTATTCAGCT